>JBKBXK010000255.1:0-3297 GCA_046314095.1 Thermaurantiacus sp.
GGTGGATGCTGTCCCCATGCACCTGGATGTTGACGGCGGGCACCTCGACAAGAGCCGCCGCCACCGCCTCGAGGAGCAGGTCGTTCACAGACGGGCGCGGTTCGTTCGCGGCGGCGCGGCGCGCCAGGAGCCGGTCTGCGCGCACCCGTCGGCGCACATAGAAATGGGGAATCTGCTGTTTCGCCTCCGTCAGCCGGCGGGCGATGGCCTTGCGCATCGGGGTCATCGGCTGGACATCGGGCGCCGGCGTGGCCGCCACCGGGCTCGGGACAAGCGCAAGCACATCCGCCTTCGAGATCCGTCCGTGTCGGCCCGAACCAGCCACTGCTCCAAGATCGATGCCATGCCGCGTCGCCAGGCGCCGAGCCATGGGCGAGGCGAAGACCGGCAGGTCGGGCGCGGAATCCAGCGGTCCGACCAGCGCCGGAAGAGCTGCCGGTTTCAGCGCCTGGTCCACATCCTGCAATGTGATGCGCCCGCCGCGCCCGGAGCCGGCAAGTCCGGAAACGTCTGCGCCCCGCGCCTCGGCAAGCGCGCGCGCGCGCGGGCTGATGGCTGTACCCTGCGGGATGACAGCGGCGGAGGCAGCAGGCGCTGCGATGGGCGCCTCAACCGCATGTTCGGCCGTGCCTGCAAAACTGGTGTCGGCCGGTCGGAAGCCGTTCACGAAGGCGTCGATTTCCTCGGGCGGGGTGCCCGGATCCCCAAGGACGGCGATCAGCGCCCCGACGGCAAGGGTTTCGCCAGGCTGTGCCACCAGCCGCACGAGACAACCATCGGCCTCGGCTTCCACCTCGTTGGTGATCTTGTCGGTTTCAATCGTCGCCAGCATGGTACCTGCCTTGAACGGCTCGCCTTCGCGGACGAACCATTCGGAGATCATGCCTTCCGACATCTCGATGCCCCACTTGGGCATGGTGAAGGCCGAGAGCGGCACGCTGCGGCCCTCAGCGCCAGGCAAGGGTGCGGCGCACCGCATCCTCGATGCTTGCCGGAGAAGGAAGCCAGGCGCGCTCCAGCTCGCGCGCGAACGGCACCGGCGTGTGCGGAGGGGTCACCATTGCGGGTGGCGCCTTGAGGCTTGAGAAGGCCTTGGCGGCCACCAGCGCGGCAATGTCGGCTGCCAGGCTGCAGCGCGGATTGCTTTCATCCACCACCACCAGCCGGCCGGTCTCCTCAACCGAATCGAGGATTGCCTCCTCGTCCAGCGGACTGGTGGTTCTGAGATCGATGACGTCGCAGCCGATGCCGTCCCCGGCCAGCTTGTCGGCAGCCTTTTCGGAGAAGCTGACCATGCGACCGCAGCTGACGATGGTCACATCACCCCCGTCGCGCACCATCCGCGCATGACCAAATGGCAGGCGATGCTCGCCCTCGGGCACCTCGCCCTTCACCGTGAACATCGCCTTGTGCTCAAAGAACAGCACCGGGTCCTCGCCGCGGATCGCCTCGGTCAACAGGCCCTTGGCGTCTGCCGGCGTTGCCGGGAGGGCCACCTTGATGCCCGGGATTGAGGTCATCATCGCATAGCCGGACTGGCTGTGCTGCGCTGCCGCGTTCATGCCCGCGCCGTAGATGATGCGGATGACCGCCGGGCAGCTTGTCCTGCCGCCGAACATGTAGCGGAACTTGGCCAGCTGGTTCCAGATCTGGTCGAGGCTGACGCCGATGAAGTCGGCGAACATCAGCTCGGCGATCGCGCGCTTGCCGGAAAGCGCTGCGCCAGCCGCCGTGCCCACGATAGTCGCCTCGGAGATGGGCGTGTCGATGACGCGGTCAGGGCCGAACCTGTCGTAAAGCCCGCCGGTTGCGCCCCAGATGCCGCCGATTGCCTCGGGCCCGCCAGCCGTGCCCATGCCGCCGACGATGTCCTCCCCAAGCACGATCACGCTGTCGTCGCGCGCCATCTCCTCGTGCAGCGTCTGGTTGATGGCCTCCCGGATGGTCATCACCGCCATGGAGCTGCCCCTTCAGTAAACCGCATAGACATCCTCCAGCACATCCTCCGGCAGCGGCACGGGCGCGGCACGGGCCTCGGCCACAGCCTCGTCGATCAGGGTTGCAACCTCGGCATCGATGGCGTCCAGCGCGTCGGCGTCCAGCAGCCCGGCCTCGCCCACGCGGGCCCGGAAAATCTTCAGGCAATCCCGCTCGGCGCGGATCCGCTCAAGTTCGCCGCGGCCGCGATAGCGCTGCGGATCGCCCTCGAAGTGGCCGTAGAAGCGCTCCGTCTCAAGCTCGATCGCCGCCGGGCCGCCGCCGCCACGCACATGCTCCAGGAGATCGCGCATCGCCTCCCAGGTGGCAAGAAAATCACAGCCGTCTGCCCGCCACACCTTCATTCCGAAAGCCTCCGCCCGGCTGGCGATGTCTCCGCTCGTGCCGACGGCATAGGAAACGCCCGTGTGCTCGGAATAGTGGTTGTTCTCGAACACGAAGATGCACGGTGCCTTCAGCACCACGGCCATGTTCATGGCCTCGAAGGTGGTCCCCTGGTTGCAGGCGCCGTCGCCGGAAAAGGCAATCGCAACCCGTCCTTTGCCATCAAGCTTCGCTGCAACCGCCGCCCCCACCGCGAGCGGTGCGCCGGCGCCGACGATGCCATTGGCCCCCAGCATCCCCACCGACACATCGGCAATGTGCATGGATCCGCCCTTGCCCTTGCACAGGCCGTCGCGGCGTCCGTAAATTTCCTTCATCATCGCCTTCACGTCGCAGCCCTTGGCGATGCAGTGGCCATGCCCGCGATGGGTCGACACGATCCGGTCGTCCTTGGTCAGATGCTCGCAAACGCCCACGGCTGCGGCTTCCTGCCCGGCGTAGAGATGGGTGAAGCCGGCGATCTCGCCGGTCTTGATCTCCTCGTGCAAACGCTCTTCGAACGCGCGGATGATGGCCATCTGCCGATAGGCATTGAGAAGCTGCTCGCGGCTCAGCTGCATGTCAGAGGTCTCCCGGTGCCTTGCCGTTGTGGCCGTACACGAAATCGTCGATCACCTTGTGAAAGTGGCGGATCCGGAGTTCCTGCTCGCCAAGCCACAGCCCCCGGAAGCCGGCGGACTGCATTCCCGCCTGCACCGAGGGGAGATTGTAGGCATCCTGGTCCAGCACCTGGCCAATCGACTTGTCGCCGTGCCGGAAATGCTGGTGCCTTGGGCGCTTCGGCCACTCCTCCCCCTCGGGAACCAGTTCGAACATCCAGATGTCATAGAACATCCGGTTGGGGTCGGTCGGGTGCGGCCGCTGCCGGAACAGCATCAGGTCATCGGCGTGGGTGTTGAGCGTGACGTTGGGAAA
>JBKBXK010000256.1:0-3292 GCA_046314095.1 Thermaurantiacus sp.
CCGTTCCGGAATCCGCATGAAGGCCACCTCTCTCTGGCCGGTTCCTAGCTTGATGACTCATGGTCAGCAATTGACTTTGCGATTTCCACAGCGGAGATTTGGCCATGGATGATGCGCGGGGGCAGGGCAACGGCGCGGGTCCAACCGCCCCGACCGGCCCGACCGCTGCAGAGGCCGCCTGGTCCTTGACCGAAGCTGCAAACGAGCCCTTTTTCACTCTCGTCCAGCGCTATGTGTTTCCGCCATTTTTCGTTGGAACCGTGGCGGTGTCGGCCGGCAGCGAGGCCGGAGGCGCGGCGCTCTGGGGATATGCCACCGCGGCTGCCGGCCTTCTCGTTGCACTGCTTGCGCCGCTGATGGGCGCGGCCGCCGATTCAAGCGGCCGCCGCCGGCCCTTTCTCGTCGCCATGGCCGCAATCGCGTTCGCCGCCACGCTGATGCTCTGGTTCGCCGAGCCGGGGCGACCCATCGGCCTCATTCTGCTGCTTGCCGTTCTGGCGCTCGCCGCCTTCGACCTCATCCTGTTTCTTGCGTCGGCGCTTCGGCCTGACGGCAGCGGCGCGCTTCTAGCCGTGCGGCGCCCGCGCCGACCACAGGGCGCGCAGCCCGGCGCGCGCATCGGCCTGCCAGTCGAGAGTCCAGAAGCCGGGCGCACGCGCGCGGTCCGCCGCATCGCGCACGGGCGGGGTGGGGGTTGCCATTTGCCACAGCCCCAGCAGCATGGCGTAGGTCAGGATCACCAGACGCCGTGCCTCGTCTTCCGCAATCCCGATGCGCGGCGCAAGAAATCGGGCCAGGCGCATGATGTGGGCCGCGGTCGAATCCTTGAACCGCAGCGCATCGGCTGGTCCGGCGTTCGGCTCGATCAGGGTGGCGTTGCAGATGGAAAGCGGGATCAGCACCGGGTCGGCCTCGGCGCCGGCGATGATGGCGTCCGGCACGTCCCTGCCGGTGCGCACCTGCACCTCGATCGCCTCGACCCAGCGATCGAAACAGCCGTTCAGCAGTTCCAGCCAGAGAGCCTCCCGGCCGCGGAAATAGAGATACAGCGTGCCCTTGGCGAGGCCGGCCCGCTCGGCGACCTCGGCCATCGCCGGCAGCCGCCCGTTGGAGGCGAACAGTTCGACCGCGGAGTCGAGGATTTGCCGTTCCCGCGCTTCCTTCTGCCAGTCCGCCCGTGCCCGCTTGATCGGCGCCCGCCCCTTCTGCATCACACGCATGCCGCGCCATAAACCGCGAAAGCGTTCCATGCACAAGACCTGGACAGCCGTTGCGCTCCTCCTGTTCGGGATGGGTCCGATTGCCGCTTCGGCCGATGCGCGCGGGCTAGACCGGCGCGCGATCGAAGCCACTGCCGACCGCTATGACGCGATCGTCGGGCGTGATCGGTGGGGCGTGCCACGGGTCCACGGCCGCACGGATGCCGACGCGGCCTTCGCGCTCGGCTATGCAATCGCCGAGGATGATTTCGCGCTCGCCCAGGAGGCGATGGCGGCCGGCAACATGCACCGTCTCGTGGCGCGCGGGCGCGCCGAGGCGCAGGTCTCCTACCTCCTCCAATTGTTCCGCGTGCCCGAGCAGGCCGAAGCCGCGTGGACCCAGCTTGCGCCGGATGTGCGCGCCTATCTCCAGGGCTATGCCGACGGCATCAACCTCTACGCGGCCCGCCATCCGCGCGAAATCGCCCGGCGCGACCTGTTCCCGCTGACAGGGCAAGACGTGCTCCGCAACGCCATCTTCCAGACTCCGCTCTTCTACGGCATGTCGCGGGTCCTGACCGACCTTGTCGCGCCCGACCGCGATCGGGATCTGGCCGCCGGCCAGGGCCTTCAGGTGGAGGCAGCGCCGTGCCGACAGCCGCTCTTCTGCGCCGATCGCGCGGAGCGCGGCTCCAACGCCTTCGCGGTCGCACCGGCACGGTCGTCCGACGGCGCCACCCGCCTGATCGCCAACTCGCACCAGCCGCTCGAGGGCATTCTCGCCTGGCTCGAGGCCAGTGTGTCGTCCGACACCGGCCTCAACTTCACGGGCGGCATCTTCCCCGGATCGCCCGTCCTTCTCGTCGGCGCCAACCCCGACCTCGCCTGGGCGGCGACCGTGAATCGGCCCGACCTGATCGATACATATCGGCTCGTTCCGAACCCGGAGGATGCGTCCACCTACCGGCTCGATGGCGCATGGACACCCTTCGAGACGGGAACCGCGCGGATGCGCGTTCG
This sequence comes from Thermaurantiacus sp., assembly GCA_046314095.1. Taxonomy (GTDB): domain Bacteria; phylum Pseudomonadota; class Alphaproteobacteria; order Sphingomonadales; family Sphingomonadaceae; genus Thermaurantiacus. The sequence goes on from JBKBXK010000256.1 coordinate 2,220, forward strand.
CGCCGGGCCGATCACGGTCACGGTGCGCCGGCCGCTGCGCTGGTCGGTTCACGGGCCTGTGCTCGATACCCGCGACGGCCCGGTCGCCGTCCGCTGGGCCAGCATGGACGAGCCGACCGGCATCGAGGCGAGCTTCCGCATGATGCGCGCGCGGTCGGTGGCCGAGGCGCGGGCCATTCTCGCTGAAAACCTTATCCCCAGCACCAACCGCATCTTCGCAGACCGCAACGGCGCCATCGCCCGCTACTATCTCGCCCGCATGCCGGTGCGGCTCGATGGTCCGGACTGGAAGGGCACGCTGCCGGGCGACGACAGCCGGCTCGTGTGGACAAGCTTCGAACCGTTCGAGGCGCTGCCGCATGTTGAGAACCCGCCCGAGGGCTGGGTCACCGAGGCCAACTCCTCGCCCTTTGCCCAGTTCGACTCCCCGACCGACCCGGACCGGGCCCGTTTCCCCGCCCGCTTCGGGATTGAGACGGACCTCACCAACCGGGCGCGGCGCGGCACCACTCTGATGCGCGCCGCCGGACCGCTCGACCGCGACGGGCTCTGGGCGATCAAGATGGATGCCGTCTACGATCCGGCTTCGCTCGCGCCGCGCCTCCGCGATCAGGTTCTCGCTGCAAGCTGGGCGAACGAGCCGGAGCTGGCCGAGGCGGTCGCCCTCCTTCGCGCGTGGGATCTCTCGCTCGCGCCCGGGAACCGCTCGGCCGCGCTCGCCATGCTTGCCTTCCAGCCGGTTGGCGCGGCCCTCTTCCAGGGCCGCCAGCCGCCGGAGCTTCGCGACTCGGTCATCGCCGCGCGGGACTTCCTGATGCGCCACCATGGCCGGCTCGACGTGCCGTGGGCCGAGATCAACCGCCTGCACCGCAACGGGCAGCACCGCGCCATGACAGGCGGTCCGGATGTGCTGCGCGCGATGAGCTCGGTCGTCGACGACGCGACCGGGACATTGCGGGGGATTGTGGGCGACAGCCTGGTGATCTTCGTCGAGTGGGACTCGGAGGGCCGGCAGACGGTCGAGACCGTCTCGCCCTACGGAGCCGCCACCGGACGGCCGGAGTCCCCGCACC
>JBKBXK010000257.1:0-3284 GCA_046314095.1 Thermaurantiacus sp.
GAAGCCCAGGCCATCGCCATGGCGCGGGAGACGCTCGCGGAAACCCGCGCGATCCAGGCCCGGCAGGCAGATATGGCGCAGGAAATGGCAAGGTCCGGCAAGCAGGAAGACAGGGGCTTTCGGGTCGGGAACACAACGGTCGCCTATGCCGGCTATGTGAAGCTCGATGCGATCATGCAGCGCACCAGCGGCGGACGCTTCGCCAGCGGCGCCATCACCAGGGACTTTCTGATCCCCGGCACGATACCCGTGGGCGGGCAGGCGTCGGGATGGGTGCAGGATTTCAGCGCCCGGCAGTCGCGTTTCATCCTCAAGACCACCACGGATTTGGGCACCGAACACTCGCTCAACTCGCATATCGAACTTGACTTCATGGTCACCGATGGTGGCGATGAACGGGTATCGAACAGCTATGTCCCGCGGATGCGGCAGGCCTTCATCACCTACGACAAATGGCTGTTCGGGCAGGCCTGGTCCACGTTCCAGGATGTCGGGGCCCTTCCCGACAGCCTTGACTTCATCGGCACCACGCCGGGCACCGTGTTCGTTCGCCAGCCGATGGTGCGCTACACCAGCGGGCCGTGGCAGCTTGCCGTCGAACAGCCCGAAACCACGATCACCACCCAAAGCGGCGGTCGGATTGTCGCTGGCGACGACGTGCTGCCTGACATGGTCGTGCGCTACAACCGGTCCGGACCATGGGGCTCCGTCTCCGCAGCCGGAATCCTCCGCACGCTGCGGATCGCCAGCGAGGACGCCGGCGCCGGCACCGGCACTGACAGCGCGCTCGGCTACGGCTTCAGCCTTGCGGGGAAGGTCAACGTCGGCAAGACCGATGATGTCCGCTTCATGCTCACGGCAGGGCGGGGGCTTGGGCGCTACATCGGGGTCAACATCGTCAACGATGCCGCGCGGGACGTCGACGGCAGGCTCCAGCCGATTGCCACCTATTCCGGATTTGCCGCCTACCGCCATTTCTGGCGGAGCGACCTGCGGTCCAGCATTGCCGCATCCTATTTCCGGGCCGACAATCCCGTGCATCTCACCGGCAATCTGGTCACCAGCGAAAGCTGGAATGCGCTTGCGAACCTGATCTGGTCGCCGGTCCGACCGCTCGACATCGGCATCGAATATATGCACGCCGGTCGAACGCGGGAAGACGGGCAGTCGGGAACCTTGCAGAAGGTGCAAATATCCACAAAATATTCCTTCTGAAGAAATGCCATGACGCCTTGCTGTTCAGCAATCGATTTGCGCCATCATTTCCGCAAGGCTGGTTTGGGTGGATGATGGCGCGTCGTCGCGCCGCCCACCATCCGGCCGGAAGCCGGCCTTGGGCTTCGGAATGCCGTCGCAGGCACATGACAACAGGCTGTCCTACACGGCCGATCCATGGTCCAGTGCCGGCATGTGCTGCTCACGGCTCGCGCGTCCCGAACAGAGGGCTGTCCACCAGGGCGCTCGCCGTGCACCGCGCGGGTGCGCGCCCGCACGCGTCACGAGTGCGAAAAGTGCGAAAAGTCGCGCCCGCCAGCCGACCGACCCCGCTCGCCGGTTTCGATGGGTGGAGGGCTCCGCCGAGGCCCTCCGCGCACCATCGTGCGCTGCACCGCTCCGGGTCATGGAACTCCGTCTCCACGGCCTGTAGCCTCGGGAGTGTGACATGAGCGATCGGGAGCCACGCGATCGGGAGACGTTGGTGCGTCGATCCTTCCTGGAGCAGGCGGCGCTTTGCGAGGAGTTCGGGTCTGCCTTCATGGGCCGGCTGGTCCGCGCGCTCGAAGCTGTGCTCGACCGCGACACCGAAACCGGCCGCGCCGTGCTGGACTGGGGTGGCCCGCCCGAGGCCAAAGGGGACGCCTTGGCGCTTCGACTCTGTGGCGGCCTCCACGCGCTGGTTCTGCGACGCAGCGATCCCTTGCTGGGCACCGTCTATCCACCCAACGAGATCGGGTCCGAGGTCCGGTTCCGGGAGACGATTGCCGCCGCGGTTCGCGCAAACGACGCCGAGCTACGCACGTGGCTGCGACAGGCGCCGCAAACCAACGAGGTCGGCCGCTCTGCCGTTCTCTATCTCGGCCTGCTGGAGATTGCCCGCCGTTTCGATCAGCCGCTGCGGCTCCATGAGATAGGCTCGAGCGCGGGCCTCAATCTCGTGCTCGACAGATATGCCTATCGCTTCGGCAGGGCGGCGTTCGGCGAAGCCAGCGCGACGCTGCTGCTTGCGCCCGAATGGACTGGGCCGGAGCCGGCACCGGCCAGGGTCGCGATCGTCGAGCGGCGCGGCTGCGACGTGTCGCCAGTCGACCCCAATGATCCGGACGACCGGGTGCGCCTGCATTCCTATGTCTGGCCGGATCAGGCCGAGCGTCATCATCGGCTGGCCGCAGCGATAGCGATTGCCGCGCAGGCGGCCGCGCCGATCGACCGGATGGACGCGGGCATCTGGGTGGCACGCAATCTGTCGGCCGAACGACCAGCCGGCCGGACGACGGTGCTGATGCACGCGCTCACCTATTGCTACCTTCCGCCAGAGACGAGGGCGGCGATTGCGGCGCACATGGCGGCCCTCGGCGCCACCGCCAACAGCGAGCGGCCGCTCGCCTGGCTTGCCTTCGAGCTCGACGACGCCAATCAGCCGGAACTCACGTTGCAGTGCTGGCCCGATGGCGGCAGGCGGCTGATCGCGCGCGCCCATCCGCATGGACGCGCGATTGCATATCTGGCGCCGGACTCCGCACTTGCGGCCCAATGAGGCAGCGGCGCTGCAAGCCGGCAGTCAGGCCAGCCCCACCGGCTTGGGCCCGCGCTTTCCGGGCGCGTGTCTTACACGATTGTTTCGGACACCCTGTCGGCTGCCGGCGCCTGCCAGTGTCTGCCGGGCGCGAGCCAGCGAGCGCGCGAAGCCCTCAATGCACCAAATCTCGAGAACCGCTCGGTACCCGGCTCTGAACGAAAGTGGTGCCGCTTGTCAGACTCGAACTGACGACCCCATCATTACGAATGATGTGCTCTACCGGCTGAGCTAAAGCGGCGTGCTCCACGGTGGCCCGGCCGGTATCAGGCCAGGGGCTTGGTTTCAAGCACGGCCGTGGATAGGCAGGCCGCATGGACACACCGCCCCATCAGCCCGCAGCACTCGGCAAGACCGTGGGCCTCCCGGCCTCGCCAGAAGATGCTGTGCTGGATTATCCGTCGAACCCGCACCCCGGCGTCACCTACCTCGTCCGTTTCGTCGCGCCGGAGTTCACCTCGCTCTGCCCCGTCACGGGCCAGCCTGATTT
>JBKBXK010000258.1:0-3252 GCA_046314095.1 Thermaurantiacus sp.
GCGGTCCAGCGTGAGCTGCTCGATTCCCCGGTGCGCCGCGTGCCAGATGGTGCCGCCCGGCGTCTCGTACATGCCGCGCGATTTCATGCCCACGAACCGGTTCTCGACAAGATCGAGCCGGCCGATCCCATGCCGCCGGCCATGATCGTTCAGCCGCTCCAGGAGCGCTGCCGGCCCCAGCTCCTCGCCATTCACGGCAACCGGATCGCCCGCAGCGAAATCGATGGTCAGATACTCCGGCGTGTCGGGGGCATCCTCCGGGTTCACCGTCCGCGAATAGACATGATCCGGGGTTTCCTCCCACGGATCCTCCAGCACCTTGCCCTCCGACGAGGTATGCAGAAGGTTCGCGTCGGTTGAAAAGGGCGCCTCGCCGCGCTTGTCCTTCGCAATCGGGATCTGGTGCGCCTCGGCAAAGGCGATCAGCGCCTCGCGGCTGGCGAGATCCCATTCCCGCCACGGCGCAATCACCCGGATATCCGGCTCCAGCGCATAATAGCCAAGCTCGAACCGCACCTGGTCATTGCCCTTGCCGGTGGCGCCATGGGCGACAGCGTCGGCCCCCACCATGCGGGCGATCTCCACCTGCCGGCGGGCGATCAGCGGGCGGGCAATCGATGTGCCCAGCAGATACTGGCCCTCGTAGAGCGCGTTGGCGCGCATCATCGGCATCACATAATCCCGCACGAACGTGTCGCGCAGATCCTCGATGAAGATCTCGCGCACGCCCAGAAGTTCCGCCTTGCGGCGCGCCGGTTCCAGCTCCTCCCCCTGGCCCAGGTCGGCCGTGAAGGTCACCACCTCGCAGCCATAGGTCGCCTGCAGCCATTTCAGGATGACGCTGGTGTCGAGCCCGCCCGAAAAGGCCAGCACCACCTTCTTCACGCTGCCGCGCCGATCGTCCGCCATCGTCTCTCCCCGCAGGTTCCGCGCGCGGGTAGCCGCACGGCCAGTCCGGCGCAACGCCGGGCCGGCGCCGGGTTCACATCTTGTTCACCGCCGCTCCCCCGAGTAAGGGGGCAACAGCGCCGATGCACGCCCCCAACCCCCGGAAGACACCGCGGCGGCCCAGCCCCGCCGCCCGCATCGCGCGCGCAACCCTCATCTGGGGCGCCGCGCTCCTGCTGCTCGCCGTCACCGGGCTCGTGGCCGCGGTCGCCGTCACCACCTCCTCGCTGCCCTCCTACCAGGAGATGATGCGCTCGCCGCAGGGCCAGTCGGTGGTGATCCGCGCCGCCGACGGCACCGAACTGGTCACGGTCGGGCCCAGCTTCGGCCGCTGGCTGCGCCACGACGAAATCCCGCCCGAAATGATCGAGGCGATGAAGGCGGTCGAGGATCGCCGGTTCGACTGGCACCCGGGCGTGGATCCGATCGGCACCGCCCGCGCGCTCCGGGTCCGGATCGAAACCGGCCGCTGGTCCCAGGGCGGTTCCACCATCAGCCAGCAGCTGGCGCGCAACCTGTTCCTCACCAATGTCCGCACCTTCGATCGCAAGGTCCGCGAAGCGGTGCTGGCCATGGCGCTCGAGCGCAAGCTCAGCAAGGAACAGATCCTCGAACTCTATCTCAACCGGGTCTATTTCGGCGGCGGCGCCTATGGAATCGATGCCGCGAGCCGCAAATTCTTCGGCCACCCCGCAACCCGGCTCAGCCTCGAGGAAGCCGCCATCATCGCCGGCCTCGTGAAGGCGCCCAGCCGCTACGCCCCCACCGCCGATCCCGAAAGGGCCCGGCGCCGCGCGGCCACCGTCGTTGCCACCATGGCCGATTCCGGCGCCATCACGCAGGAGGAAGCCGCGCGCATCGATCTCGGCGCGGTCCGGTTCGCCATCGACCGCACCCAGGGCGATGTCCGCTACTTCACCGACTGGGTCCTCAGCCAGCTCGATACGCTGACCGACGAGGCGGCAGAGCCGCTCGAAGTGATCACCACGCTTGCCCCCGATCACCAGCGCGCCGCTGAAGCGGCCGCCAAGGGGCAGGGGCCGGCCGGCACCCAGATCGGGATCATTTCCATGACAACCGATGGCCGGGTCACCGCCATGGTCGGCGGGCGGGATTATGCAACGTCCGTCTACAACCGCGCCGTCACGGCCCGGCGGCAGCCCGGCTCCGCGTTCAAGCTCTTCCCCTATCTCGCCGCGCTCGAAGACGGCATGACACCCGATGACCGGATGGTCGACGAGCCGGTGCGCTTCGGCAACTGGTCGCCACGCAACAGCAACGGCCGTTTCCTCGGCACGGTCACGCTCCGCCAGGCATTCGCGCTCTCCATCAACACGGTCGCAGCCAGGCTGGGCGCGCGGGTGGGCTTCGATACGGTCGCCGGCATGGCGCGCCGCTTCGGCATCACCACCCCCATCAACCGCCAGCCGGCGATGGTGCTCGGCACCTCGGATGTCACCCTCATCGAGCTCACCGCCGCCTATGCCGCCATCGCCAACAACGGGATCGAGGTCCGCCCCTGGGGGATTTCCGAGGTCCGCACCGCGTCGGGCACGCTCCTCTATTCGCGCGAGCCGGAAACGCCGCGGGTGCTCGTCGCGCCGTTCGTCGCCAACTGGATGACAGACATGCTGAAGGCGGTCGTCGACAGCGGCACCGGCCGCGCCGCCACCATCGGCCGGCCGCTGGCCGGCAAGACAGGCACCACCAGCAGCAACAAGGACGGCTGGTTCATCGGCTTCACGCCCGAACTCGTCGCGGGCGTCTGGCTGGGCCGCGACGATGCCCGCGCCGTCCCCGGCCTCGCCGGCGGCCAGGCCCCGGCGCGCGCCTTCGCAGCCTTCATGCGGGCCGCGCTCGCCGGCGTGCCCGTGTCGGAGCTTGCAACCGAGGTCAGCCTGCCCGAGGCCTTTCTCGAGCCCGATGCCGAGGTCTATGGTATCGATCCCACGGGCTGGATGGCGCCCGGTCCGGAGTCGGGCCCCATCCCCGATCCGCTGCCAGACCCGCTGCCCGAGGTGGTCCGGGGCGCCGCTCCTCCGCCCGCGCCGCGCCCGGCACCGGCGCCGGCTGCGCCCGCGAGTCCCCAGGCCGCACCCGCGCCGCTCACCGAGCAATGGCTGGATTCGGTGCTCCGCGAAGACCCGCGCCCGAAGAACTGACCGGGCCATGCCGACCGGGGCCGCGCCGCGGCCGCGCGCTCAGCCGCCGCCAAGCACGTCCCGCAATTCCCCGTCGCGCGCGCGGGGCGGGGTGGCGCCAAAGAACAGTGCGAACGCCCGCGCGGCCTGTCCGATCAGCATG
>JBKBXK010000259.1:0-3232 GCA_046314095.1 Thermaurantiacus sp.
CATGATTCCTGCGAGTCGCACAGTGGCCCGATGCCAGAGACATTCGCCTGCGCAACGAAGCGCTGGCGCAGTTCATCCGCCGTTCCTAAATGAGGCCCTAGGGCGCGCGTTGAGAACAGGGCGGAAAGTCCGGGGGACCGAGACGGTAGGTGGTGAAGAAGCTCAAGCGCTGGATGCCCACTCGGGAGCAACTGGAAGCGAATCGCTTCCTGCGCCCGTTTGCCCATCGCATCGGGAACCCGATGGTCTGGCGCTTTCACCGCCGCGGCGTGGCGCGCGGCATCGCGCTGGGGCTGTTCCTCGGCTTCCTGCTGCCGTTCGGGATGCAGACGGTGCTGGCAGCCGTGCTTGCAGTGGGTGTGCGGGCCAATCTGCCGATTGCAGTCCTTGGCACCACGGTGACCAACCCCTTCACCTTCCCCTTCATCTATTTTCTTGCCTACAAGACGGGTGCCGGCATGCTTCGGCTGAAGGAAGATGCAGACCGGCTCCTCGTGCAGACGCCACCCGAAAGCCTGTTCGGCAGAGCCTGGGAATGGCTGTCGTCCACTGCCGGGCCGACCTATCTCGGCCTGTTCCTCTTCGCACTCCTCGGCGCACTCGCCGGCTACGCGCTGGTGAATCTCGTCTGGCGCCTGTCCGTCTCCGGTCGCTGGCGTCGCCGGCGCGTGCTGCCCGGAGCCGGCAAGGAGACTGCTGTTTGAACGTGCGCGACAAGCTGGTGGCTGCCAAGCAGGCGTGGGCCCGCGCCGGGCGGCTGCTGACGGGCGAGACCGACCCGGAGCGGATGCAGCGCCTTCCGCCCGGCCAGCGGCTGGTGGAAAACTGGCCGGTGCTCGACCTTGGCGTGCAGCCGCATGTGGCGAAGGCAGACTGGCAGCTGGAGATCGACGGCGCGGTGGCGCGACCGCTCTCCCTCTCCTTCACCGAACTGCTGGCGCTCCCGCAGATCGAGGATGTCTCCGATATTCACTGCGTCACCCAATGGAGCCGCTACGACAACCGCTGGCAGGGCGTGAGCACCAGTGTGCTGCTGGCGATGGCGCAGCCGCTGCCGCAGGCCCGGCACGTCATCCTTCACGCATATGACGGCTACACCACAAATCTGAACCTGGAGCATTTCGCGGAAGCCGATTGCCTGCTCGCCCATTCGCATGATGGCGTGCCGCTTTCCCGCGAACATGGTGGGCCGGTGCGGGTCGTGGTTCCCCGCTATTATTTCTGGAAGAGCCCGAAGTGGATTAAACGCATCGAGGTTTCCGCCGTTGACAGGCCGGGATTCTGGGAAGTTCGCGGTTATCACAATGTTGGAGACCCCTGGCTCGAGGAACGTTACGGCTGATGCGCAGTGCGCGGCCGCGGCCTTTGAACCCCCGGTTCAGGCCCCCGCGTCCAGGAGAGCCGCAATCCCTGCGCCCCCGGTCCGGATGCAGGCCGTCGGCCAGCTTGCAGCCGGGCTGGCGCATGATCTCAACACCATGTTGGGCGGCATCGTCGCCACGGCGGAGTTGCTCGCCGAACAGGCTGCGCCCGGGAGCCAGCAGGCCGAGGATCTTTCAGCGATTGTCGGCCAGGCCAGCCGCGCCGCAGAGCTGATCCGCCAGCTCCTGGCCTTTTCCCGGCAGGAGATGCTGCGTCCAAGCCCGGTGCGGCTGGGCGAGATCGTCTCGCGCATGGCGCCGATGCTGCGTGCGCAAGTGGGCCGGCAGCTTGGCCTCGGCCTGCCAAGCGAGCGGGGCGCGCTGGTGATGGCCGATGTGCAGGCGCTGGAGCGCGTGATCCTCAACCTCGTCACCAACGCGCGCGATGCCATCGGGCCGCGCCCGGGCCGGATCGACATCATCTGCGGCCGGATCGACGCCGGGTCCATCCCGGCGGAGGCGCGGAGCTTCATGCCCGACGGCCAATATGCGACGCTCTGCGTTGCCGATGATGGCCCAGGGGTTCCGCTTGAGCATCAGGCACGGATCTTCGAGCCCTAGTTCACGACGAAACCGCTCGGGGCCGGCTCCGGGCTTGGGCTCGCCACTGCCTATGGCCTCGTGAAACAATCCGGCGGTTTCCTGCTGCTGGATCGCACCGCGCGGCGCGGCGCCCGCTTCACCATCTACCTGCCCGAGGCCGACACGCCGGACCGGGCCAGTTCCGCAGCGCGCCCGGTGGCTGCTCCGGCGCGGCTTCTGCTCGCCGAGGACGAAAGCGTGCTGCGCGCGGCGATGGCTCGCGCGCTGGAGCGTGCGGGGTTCGCCGTGACCGCGGTCCCCGACGCAGAAACGGCGCTCACCCATCTGGCCTCCGGCTTTCAGCCGGGGCTTCTGGTGAGCGACATCCGCATGCCCGGACTCGATGGGGTCGCCCTTGCCGAAGAAGCAAGGCGCCTGTGCCCCGGCCTCCCCATCCTCCTTGTGTCCGGCTATGCGGACGCGGCCGAGCGGGGTCGGCTTGGCGGGCTCGACGTCGGGTTTGTCCCCAAGCCGTTCTCGCTCGCGGAGCTCTGCGGGCATGCCCGGGCGATGACCGGGGCCTGACGCTCCAGCAGCAGAACAGAAAGCGCACAAACTCGGCGGGCCTTGCTTGCGCGCCCGGTGCCAAGCCTCTACGAGCCGGGCGAGGGGTCGCAACTTCGACGGCAAGGGCCTGGGGACGGATGGCAACCGAAACGACTGACAAGCAGCGGGCGCTCGAAGCGGCGCTGGCGCAGATTGACCGCGCCTTCGGCAAGGGGTCGGCCATGAAGCTGGGCCAACGCGAGGCCCTGGAAATCGAGGCGATTCCAACCGGTTCCCTGGGCCTCGATATCGCGCTTGGCATCGGCGGCGTGCCACGCGGGCGGGTTGTCGAAATCTATGGGCCGGAGAGCTCGGGAAAAACCACGCTCGCGCTCCACATTCTCGCCGAAGCGCAGAAACTGGGCGGCACCGTCGCGTTTGTCGACGCGGAGCATGCGCTCGACCCGGTCTATGCCAAGAAGCTTGGAGTCGACACCGAAAATCTCATCGTCTCCCAGCCCGATACTGGCGAGCAGGCGCTCGAGATCACCGATACCCTCGTTCGCTCCAACGCGATCGATGTCCTCGTCATCGACTCGGTCGCCGCCCTGGTTCCGCGCGCGGAGATCGAGGGCGAGATGGGGGACATGCAGCCCGGCCTTCAGGCACGGCTGATGAGCCAGGCGCTGCGGAAGCTTACCGGTTCCATCTCGCGCTCTCGCACCGTCGTGATCTTCATCAAC
>JBKBXK010000260.1:0-1984 GCA_046314095.1 Thermaurantiacus sp.
CAGGCAACTGCCGAGAAGGAGCCCTTCGACGAGGAGATGTTTCTGCGTCTTCTTCGGCTTGCACGAATCGGGTGCGGGGAGATCTTTGCAGCACAGATGGCCGCCACCGGCCGATGAGCCTGCCCCCGCTGGGCCCTAGCCTGGTCATCGCCACCCACAATCCGGGCAAGCTCCGCGAAATCGCCGCGCTGGTCGCGCCCTTCGGGATCGAGGCTGTCTCCGCCGACAGCCTCGGCCTTCCCGAGCCGGCCGAAACCGAAGCGAGCTTTGCCGGCAACGCGCTCATCAAGGCCCGCGCGGCTGCCCAGGGCTCGTGCCTGCCGGCGCTTGCCGATGACAGCGGCCTGTGTGTCGATGCGCTTGGTGGCGCGCCCGGTGTGCACACAGCGGACTGGGCAGAGACCGGTTCGGGGCGAGACTGGATGCTGGCCATGCGGAAAGTCGAGGATCGGCTGGTCGCCCTTGGGCCGGACGCCCCCCGGTCGGCTGCCTTCCACTGCACCCTTGCCCTTGCGTGGCCGGATGGCGCCCATGCCGTTTTCGAGGGCCGCTGCGCCGGAACCCTTGTGTGGCCGCCAAGGGGGGAACGCGGATTTGGCTACGACCCGATGTTTGTGCCAGTCGGCCATTCGGAGACCTTCGGCGAGATGGACCCGCACCTGAAGCATCGCATCAGTCACCGGGCAGACGCCTTCGCGCAGTTGCAGGCGTCGCTCCTTGGCAGCAGATGACAGGACAGCCGGCCACCTGTCCGCCCGGGCCGGTCGGTGCGATGCTGCGCCCATGACCGCCCCAGTCGGTTCCTGGATTGCTCCGGCAGCGTCTGCGGGCGAAGACGCGATGGCGCCACTTTCGCTTTACATCCACTGGCCCTTCTGCGTCACCAAATGCCCTTATTGCGACTTCAACAGCCATGTGCGTGCGCAGTGGGACGATGCGCTGTGGCGGCAGGCGCTGCTGGCTGATCTTGCGCACGAGGCTGCCCAGACACCCGGCCATCGGCTGGTCTCCATCTTCTTTGGCGGTGGCACGCCCTCCCTGATGCCGCCTCAGACAGTCGCGGCGCTCATTGAAGCCGCTCACCGCCTCTGGCCTGCCACGGACCGTCTCGAAGTCAGCCTCGAAGCAAATCCTTCGTCGGCCGAGGCTGCCCGGTTTCGGGATCTTGCAGCGGCCGGCATCAACCGCATCAGCCTCGGCCTCCAGGCGCTCGATGATGCCGCGCTCCGGCTGCTCGGTCGCCCGCACGATCTGGCGGATGGCCTTGCCGCCGTCGATGCCGCCCAGGCGGCGACATCCCGGGTCAGCATCGATCTGATCCACAGCCGTCCGGGCCAGATGCCCGACGCGTGGCGCCGGGAGTTGGGGGCTGCGCTTGCTCTTGGGACGGAACATCTTTCGGCCTATCAGCTCACGATCGAGCCAGGCACCCGATTTGCTGCCCTCCATGCGAAGGGTCTGCTCGAACTCCCGCACGAGGATGACGCGGCCGAGATGTTTGCGATGACAGCCGAACGCTGCACGGCCTTTGGCCTTCTTCCCTACGAGATTTCCAACCACGCCCGTGCCGGCGCGGAATGCCGGCACAATCTCCAATACTGGCGCTATGGCGCTTACGTCGGCGTTGGCCCCGGCGCCCACGGCCGGCGGCAGGGGCAGGCGACCCGCCGCCACCGCAAGCCGGAGGCCTTTCTTGCCGCGGTGAGATCTGAACGACATGGCATCGAAGCCGAAGTTGCTGTGCCGCCGCAGGAGGCGGCCGCGGAGGCCCTCCTGATGGGCCTGCGGCTTGCTGAGGGGATAGACCCGGCACGCTTCGCCGCCGCAACCGGCGTGCCGCTTGAAGCCGTCATCGATCGGCGTGCCCGCACCCGCCTGGAATCGCTCGGCCTGCTCGCTCCCGGTCCCCGCCTTGCCGCCACTGCGGCCGGGCGGCCTGTTCTCGACAGTCTCATCAGGGACTTGTGGAACCCTTCGCAAGCCC
>JBKBXK010000260.1:1994-3222 GCA_046314095.1 Thermaurantiacus sp.
CAGCACACCTGACAGACAAGGATCGAAACATGGCCATGATCGCCCCCCTGGTGACGCAGGCTGCCAGCCAATCGATGATGCGCACGCTCGGCACCGCCGCTGGCCCGGTCGGCCTGGTCGCCAGCGTCGTCCTGCCGGTGGTGCTGCCGCGGATGGCCCGCGCGCTCGGCCCCTGGGGCATGATCGCCTTTGCGATCGGCAGCTATGTCACCGTCCGCGCGATCAAGCGATACGAAGAGCGCAAGGCAGCGGCAGACGAGACGACCCTTGCTGCTCCCACTTTGGAAGGCCGGGTGCTCGACCGACGGGCCGCCTGAGCCCTATTCGGGCGTAACCTCAACCAGCAGCTTTCCGAAATTGCCGCCCGTGTACAACAGCTTTACCCACGTATCGGCCGTCTCGAGGCCCGGCCGGATATCCTGCCGGGTCTTCACCTGGCCAGACAGCATCCACATACCGAGCTCCTGAAAGCACTCGCTGAACCGCTCGGCAAAGTCGGTGACGATAAAGCCCCGGATGGTCAGGCGCCGCATGAGGATCAGTGTCCAGAAGCCCGGTTCCTCCGGCGCCTCGGTGGCGTTGTAGGTCGAGATCATTCCGCACAACGGCATCCGCCCGAACAGCCGAAGACGCTGGACGACTGCCGCCATGATCGGGCCGCCCACCTGCTCGAAGTTGATGTCGACGCCATCGGGCGCAAGCCTGTCCAGCGCCGCTCCCACATCCTCGGATTTATAGTCGATGGCGGCGTCGAAGCCCAGTTCCGCCGTCACATAGCGGCACTTCTCTGCGCCGCCTGCAATCCCGATCACCCGGCAGCCCTTCAGCTTGCCGATTTGCCCGACGATCTGCCCGACTCCACCGGCGGCCGCCGAAACAACCAGCGTCTCGCCCGCTTTCGGCTTGCCGATGTCGAGCAGGCCGAAATAGGCCGTCGGCCCCACCACGCCGAAGGTGCCGAAGGCCTGCGCCGTCGAAATGCCCGGGATTTCGGGCATCGGCTGCATGCCCGTGCCATCGGTCAGGATATGGTCGGCCCATTCGCCGAGGCCGGCCATCAGCTGGCCTTCCTCCACTCCGGACTTGCGGCTCTTCACGACGCGGCCCACCACGCCGCCGCGCATCGGCTCCCCGAGCCCGACCGGCGGCATGTACTGTTCCATGTCCGACATCCAGATGCGGTTGGTCGGATCGAGCGAGAGGTAGCGCACCTGCACGACAAACTGGC
>JBKBXK010000261.1:0-243 GCA_046314095.1 Thermaurantiacus sp.
GGCCGCTCTTGGCCGCCAGCCCTAGGGCGCCTGACCGATCCTGCCGCGCGGCGACGGCATCAGTCCGCTGGATCACGTGCAGCAGCTCGACCGAGGCCGATAGGCGCCTTGCCAGCCACGCGGCATGGTCGACGACGCTGGTTGCGTAGAGCGAGGTATCGACGGCGACGAGGATGCGATCCAGTGTGGGTTTCCTAGTGCGGAGCCACGTCGAGCGCGGCACCCTCCTTGTTGTGACTGGCG
>JBKBXK010000261.1:253-3213 GCA_046314095.1 Thermaurantiacus sp.
AATGGCGAAGCGATCCACCAGCGTCGCGCTCGCCTCATTCAGGCCGATGATCTCGACCGCAGCGCCCTCGCGCCGGAACTTCAGCACCACCTTGTCGAGAATGGCGATCGCCGAAATATCCCAGAAATGGGCGCTGCTGACATCTATCACCACCCGGTCGAGCACTTCACGGAAATCGAAGGCCGCCTGGAAGCTCTCGACCGAGGCAAAGAACACCTCACCGCGCACCCGATAGGTTCGCACCCGGCCATCCGCGCTGAGCTGCGAGGTCACCGCGAAAATCCGGCTGACCTTGGAAGCGAAGAAGATGCCGGAAAGCAGGACACCGGCAAGCACGCCCTGGGCGAGATCATGGGTCGCCACCACAACGGCAACGGTCGTGAGCATCACCAGGCTGGACTGCCACGGGTGCACGCGCAGGTTCTTGACCGAAGTCCAGCTGAAGGTCCCGATGGCAACCATGATCATGACGGCCACCAGCGCCGGCATTGGAATCTGCGCGACGAGAGGCCCGAGCACCACGATCAGGAACAGCAGCGTCAGCCCGGCAACGAAGGCCGACAGCCGACCGGTGCCGCCCGACTTCACATTGATGACCGACTGGCCGATCATCGCGCAGCCGCCCATGCCGCCGAAGAAACCGGTGAAGAAGTTGGCGATGCCCTGGCCGTGGACCTCGCGCTTCTTGTTGGAGGGCGTGTCGGTGAGATCGTCGACGATCTGCGCCGTCAGCAAGCTTTCCAGAAGTCCGACCGCCGCCATTGTAAGCGAATAGGGAAGGATGATCTGGAGCGTCTCCAGGGTGAGGGGCACATCGGGCAAGAGGAAAAAGGGAAGGGTTGCCGGCAATGTTCCCATGTCGCCGACCCGGTTCACATCGACCCCGAACCAGATGGCAAGCGCAGTCAGGACCACGATCGCAATCAGCGGCGAAGGGATGGCCTTGGTGAGGCGCGGCAGGAGGTAGATGATCCCGAGGCCGCCAGCCACCATCACATAGGTGATCGGCGTGACCCCGATGAGCTGGGGGAGCTGTGCCATGAAGATGAGGATGGCAAGCGCGTTGACGAAGCCGGTGATGACCGAGCGTGACACATAGCGCATGAGGACATGGACGCGGGCGAACCCAGCGCAGAACTGGATGGCGCCCATCAGGATGGTGGCTGCAAACAAATATTGCACGCCGTGTTCACGCACCAGCGGCACAATAAGCACCGCGATGGCGGCCGTGGCAGCCGAGATCATGCCTGGCCTGCCGCCAACAAAGGCGATTATCACCGCGATCGAGAAGGATGCGTAGAGCCCCACCGACGGGTCGATGCCGGCAATGATCGAAAAGCCGATCGCTTCCGGAATGAGGGCAAGCGCCACGACAATGCCGGCAAGAATGTCTCCGCGCGGGTTGCCGAGCCATTCCTGGCGGAGCGACTGGAGTGAGGTCATGAAGTCTGCTGTGCCTAGACAGGAGGAGCAGCCAGACAGCCCGCAAACGGCCGCCGGCATCATCCCAAAGACAGGACCCCCCGACCTTTCCAGCACGTCGGATCCCTGTCATGTGCTAACTCAACTGATGCTGCAGTGCAATATGCACGTCTCTCGTTGACGGACGCCTTGCCTGCCAACCGCGGATTTCCGGCGCCAGGATCTGCATCCGGCTGGCCGACGGCTTTTCTGGCCCGTTTGTCAGCCGGCCTCGATCGCTTCCATGTCGTCGTCAGACAGGCCGAAGTGATGCCCAACCTCGTGCACGATCAGATGCTGGATAATGTGCTCCAGGCTGTCCTCGCCGTGGGACCATTCATCGAGAATCGGGCGGCGATAAAGATGGATGACAGGCGGCATCCGCAAGGAGGCGCCCTCCCCCTCGCTTCCAACCGGGTGCCCCTGATAAAGCCCCAGTATGTCGAACGGGCTTTCCAGACCCATCTCGGCCATCACCTCCTCGTCTGGGAAATCGGCCACGACAAAGGCGATGTCGGCCAGGAACCCGCGGAACGGCTCGGGCAGGCGCTGTGCCGCATCCCTCGCAAGCCTCTCGATATCCTCAAGCGTCGGCGCCATATGGGGCATTGTGGCGAACTAGCGGAGGGAATGGCGGTGGTCGAGAAGCTGGGCACAGGCGAGCGGGAGGCAGCACTTGCCTCGCTCTCTGAATGGCGCCACGATCCGGACCGCGACGGCATCATGCGGATTTTTCAGTTCGCCAATTTCGTCGATGCCTTCGGGTTCATGGCCAAGGTGGCCCTGCTTGCGGAGAAGGCGGATCACCATCCGGAATGGTCCAACGTCTACAACCGGGTCACCATTCTTCTCACGACCCACGACGCGGGCGGGCTGTCGGAGCGCGACATCGATCTCGCCAGCCAGATCGACGCCCTGCTCTGACGGCAAGTGACGGCTTGCCTGCCGGCGCGCCGTTCCGCGACTTCATCCCCACTTCGCGCATGACCCAGCAGGCGCAACTCTAGAGCGGTTTTCGATCAGGTTGCATCATATCCGCAGGCGGCGAAGTATTTGGCGCACTCCTGCGGGGAGTAGAGATCGAGGATGCGCCCGATGGCGTCCCACAGGCCGTGGATCGTGCGCTCGGCGGCTTTTCGCAGATGGGCCTTGAGCTTCGAGAACGCCTTCTCGATCGGGTTGAAGTCCGGGCTGTAGGGCGGCAAGAACAACAGGTCCGCTCCGGCGGCTTCGATGGCTTCTTGGATAGCCGACCCTTTGTGGCTCGATAGGTTGTCCATGATGACGATGTCGCCGGGCGAGAGCTCGGGCACGAGGACTTGGGTCACATAGGCGGTAAAGGCATCGCGGTTGATGGGGCCATCGAGCACCATGGGCGCCACCATGCCGGTATTGCGCAGGCCGGCCACGAATGTCGTCGTTTTCCAATGGCCATGCGGCACGCTGGCGCGAAGCCGCTCACCCCGTTGGCAGCGGCCATGCCGACGGGCCATGTTGGT
>JBKBXK010000262.1:0-3205 GCA_046314095.1 Thermaurantiacus sp.
GGAACAGCCATGCTGGTGGCGCGATATCACCGAAAGACATAAACAAGTCTTTAAGTCCCTTGCACGACGGGTCCGGCCCGGCTAGCCCCCGCGGCACAGACGGAAGGGTTTCCATGGCGCGCAGGCAGTTTCTTTTCACCTCCGAGTCGGTTTCCGAGGGGCATCCGGACAAGGTGGCCGACCAGATTTCCGATGCGGTGGTCGACTATTTCCTCGGCCGGGATCCGGAATCGCGGGTCGCGTGCGAGACACTGGTGACGACGCAGCGCATCGTGCTTGCCGGAGAGATCCGCTGCTCTCCCGTCTACGATATGGCGCGCTGGCCGGATACCCACGGATGGGCGCCCGGTACACGCGACGCGCTCGAGGCGGTCGTGCGCCACACGGTGAAGCGCATCGGCTACGAGCAGCCCGGCTTTCACTGGAGCAGCGCGGAGTTCGCCAACCACATCCACGGCCAGTCCGCGCATATCGCGCAAGGCGTGGATGCCAGCGGCAACAAGGACGAGGGTGCCGGGGATCAGGGCATCATGTTCGGCTATGCGACCGACGAGACGCCAGCGCTGATGCCGGCCACGCTCTACTACAGCCACAAGATCCTGGAGCGGCTGGCCGAGCAGAGGCATTCCGGTTCGGCACCCTTCCTCGAGCCCGATGCCAAGAGCCAGGTGACGCTGGCCTATGAAGACGAGCGGCCGGTGCGCGCTGTCAAGCTCGTGGTGAGCACCCAGCATGCGGCCGGTTATGACCAGGAGCGGCTGCGCGCCTTCGTGACGGACGTGATGGCCGACGTGTTGCCGGATGGCTGGATGCCTGCGCGCCGGGACGATATCTTCGTCAATCCGACCGGCCGGTTTGAAATCGGCGGTCCAGATGGGGACGCGGGGCTCACGGGACGCAAGATCATCGTCGACACCTATGGGGGGGCAGCGCCGCACGGCGGCGGGGCCTTTTCCGGCAAGGACCCGACGAAGGTCGACCGGTCAGCCGCCTACATGGCCCGATACATTGCCAAGAACATCGTCGCGGCCGGGCTTGCGCGGCGCTGCACGTTGCAGCTCTCCTACGCAATCGGCGTCTCCGACCCGCTGTCGCTGCATATCGATCTGCACGGGACGGGAACGGTCGCGGAAGATCGTCTGGAAGAGGTGGTGCCCCAGGTCGTGGGCCTCACGCCGCGCGCGATCCGCAACCATCTCGGCCTGAACCGGCCGATCTACGAGCGGACCGCGGCCTATGGTCATTTCGGGCGCGAACCGGATGCCGATGGCGGCTTCTCCTGGGAGCGGACGGATCTCGCCGACACGCTGAAGGCCGCGGTCTAGCCCTGGGTTTCCGCGGGCTGCACCACGGCGCCAAGCCGTGCCATGAGGTCAGCAAAACCCGGAAAGCTGGTGGCGATGGGTCGTGCATCGTCGACGGTGATGGGCGCGCGCGCAGCCAGAGACAGCACGCACATGCTCATGGCCACCCGGTGATCCAGCCGGGTCTCGGCAAGGCTGCCGCCGGGCACAGGGCTTCCGCCGGTGCCACGCACCACCAGCCCGTCCGACAGCTCCTCGACATCCACCCCTGCTGCTGAAAGCGCCCGCGCCATCGCGGAAATGCGGTCGCTTTCCTTCACCCGCAGCTCGCCGAGGCCGCGCATCGCCGTTTCGCCGCTCGCCAGTGCGGCTGCCACGAACAGGGCCGGATATTCGTCGATCATGGCCGGTGCGATCTCCGGCGGCACCTCGATGCCGGTCAGTGGCGACGCGCGGACCAACAGGTCTGCAACCGGCTCGCCCCCCACCTCCCGCGGGTTCTTGCGGGCAATGTCGGCGCCCATTTCTCCAAGCACGCGGAACAGGCCATCGCGGGTCGGGTTCAGGCCCACGCCCTCGATGAGGATCTCGCTTCCCGGAATGATCGTCGCGGCCACGGCCAGAAAGGCGGCCGACGACGGGTCGCCGGGCACCTCCATGGTCGTCGGCCTGAGCGTCGCCGGCCCGCGTACGGAAATGATGCGCAGACCATCGACCGTCTCCACCGACAGGTCCGCGCCGGCTGCCTTCAGCATGCGCTCGCTGTGGTCGCGGGTCGCGACGGGTTCCTCCACTGTCGTCTCGCCGTCGGCATTCAGCCCGGCAAGCAGGATTGCAGACTTCACCTGCGCCGATGGCACCTCCAGCCGCCAACGGATGGGGATCGCCGGGGCAAGCCCGCGCATCGTGAGCGGCAGGCGGCCACCGGGGCTGGCGATGAACTCGGCGCCCATGCGCGCCAGCGGTCGCATGACCCGCTCCATCGGCCGGCGGGAAAGCGAGGCGTCGCCGACGAGCGTGGCGCTGAGCGGATGCGTCGCCAACAGTCCCATGAGCAGCCGTGCCGAAGTGCCGCTGTTGCCGAGGTCAAGTGCCTCGAGCGGCTGCAGGAGGCTGCCGACGCCTGCCCCATGCACATGCCACACGCCGCCTTCGCCAGGGCAAAGGTCCGCCCCGAGCGCGCGCATCGCACCGGCCGTCGCAAGCACATCCTCACCTTGAAGGAGCCCCGCGATGCGGCTTTCGCCCACGGCCAGCGCTGCCAGCATCAGGGCCCGGTGGGAAATCGATTTGTCGCCGGGCACGCGCACCGTTCCGCCCAGATGGGCCGAGTCGCTCGGAAGCGTGAGCTGGATCGCGTGGGGGAAGGTCATGCCGCGCAGTTCGCGACGGCTTTGACAGGGGCGGAGGGCTGTGGCAAGCGGCCCGCCTTGTCGAGTCGGCAGCACCTCGGGCCACATGTCTGTGGCGGTGCGTCGGGACGGCTTCCTGGAGATCTGATAGCGTGATCAAGGCGGAATGGGGCACCAAGCGGACTTGCCCGAAATGTGGCACTCGCTTCTACGATCTGGGGGCGGAGGATCCGGTCACCTGCATCAACTGCGGGAACAGCTGGGTGCCGGAACCGATCCTCAAGTCGAAGCAGACCTTGCCGTTCGAGACCGAGAAGGCCGCAGGCAAGCCCGCCGAGAGCGAAGGCGATGCGGCGCTCGAAGCAGATGATCTCGATATCGATACCGATGCGGACGAGCCCGCGGATGACAGTGATGTCGATATCGGGGGCGATGACTCGGATCTTTCGGAAGTCGTCGTCGAAGACAAGGAAGACGACCGCTAGGCTGCGCTATGGCGGGCTGCCGCTGGCGGGCTTGAAAGGGCTGGCCTGATGGATTAGGTCCCGC
>JBKBXK010000263.1:0-3204 GCA_046314095.1 Thermaurantiacus sp.
CGGATTTTGAGCCGACAGAGACGCCCGGCGCGCCCGGAGGCGCCGCCGCGCTGCGGAAGATCCGGGCGGCCGGGGCAATGCCGACGCACATGGCGTTCCCAAGGATGTTGCCATTGTAGCTCCGGTGGAAGCGAACTTCGCCGCCCACAGTCGGTACGCCGACGCAATTGCCATAGCCGCCGATCCCCGAGACCACCCCGCGCACCAGATGCCGTGTCCTCGGATGGTCGTGTGCGCCGAAGCTCAGCGCGTTCATCAGCGCCATGGGCCGCGCGCCCATGGTGAAGACGTCGCGCATGATGCCGCCAACACCGGTGGCAGCACCCTGATACGGCTCGATGAAGCTCGGGTGATTGTGGCTCTCCATCTTGAAAACGGCGGCCTGCCCATCGCCGATGTCGATCACGCCCGCATTCTCGCCCGGCCCCTGGATGACCCAGGGCGCTCGGGTCGGCAGCTTCGCCAGGTGGATGCGGGATGATTTGTAGGAGCAGTGCTCGGACCACATCACCGAGAAAATCCCGAGCTCAAGGAGATTCGGGGCACGGCCGAGTGCAGCCTCGATGCGGGCATATTCCTCGTCGCTCAGACCATGTTCGGCAATGAGTTGGGGTGTGATTTCCGTCATGCGCCACGGCCGTAGCGGAGGCGTGCCCGGGTGTCATGCCTGGCTTGCGACAGCAGTATGTTCCTGATATGTTCGAAGGTGGGAGGAGAACAGACATGGCGGAGTGGACAGCACCGGCGGGCTATGCCGGGGCCACGCCCTATCTCAGCGTGCGCAACGCGGATGCGGCCATTGCCTGGTATCAACGGGCGCTCGGCGCTGAGCTGGTCTATCGCATGGAGTGGCAGGACAAGGTTGGCCATGCTGAGCTTCGCATGTCCGGCGGGCATGTGATGCTGGCCGAGGAGTTTCCGGATCTCGGGCTTGCCGGTCCGGAAAGCCGCGGCGGCACCACGGTTTCCATGCTGCTCTACGTTCCGGATGTGGAGGCGGCCCATGCGCGCGTGATGGCCGAGGGCGCAACCGAGTTCCAGCCGCTTGCCGACCAGCCGTGGGGCGATCGTTCGTTCCAGATGACGGACCCGTTCGGGCATCGTTGGACCATCGCCACCAAGGTTGAGGACGTGAGCTGGGACGAGCTGGACAAGCGCATTGCCAGCGAGCCTCCGGCGCCCTGAAGCCTCGGCTGTAACGCCCAGGCAAAAGCCCGCGGGACCGCTTGCCTTGCTTGCCAGCGCCCACGCGTGGTTGCCTGCAGGCACATTGCCGGGCAGTGACGCACCGATGGGTGTTCAGCCGCGACCGGTGAAGACCGCATGAGCGTGGAGGCGGATCGCTGGCTCGTCGCCGTGTCCCAAGGGGACCGGCAGGCGCTGCGCCATTTGTACGATGCGCTCGCGATGAAGCTTCTGGGCGTTGCGATGCGTATCCTTGGCGACAGGTACGATGCCGAGGATGTGGTGCAGGATGTGTTCGTGACAATCTGGCGCAAGGCGGATTCCTTTCAGCCCGGGCGGGCAAGCGCCGAGGCGTGGCTGGTGGCCATCACCCGAAACCGCGCAATCGATCGGCTCCGCCAGCGCGGCCGGCGGCCAAGTGCTCCGGAAAGCCTCCTTGAGTTCCATGCCGATCCCGATGCCCGGGCAGACCGGGGGGCTGAGGTTGCTGACGCGAATCAGACGGTGAGCCGGGCGCTTGCCAGTCTCGATCCGCGCCACGCCGCCGTCATACGCGCGGCCTGGCTCGAAGGACTCTCCTACGATGAGCTTTCAGCGCGCGAGGGCGTGCCGGTGGGCACCATCAAGACCTGGGTGTTCCGGGGGCTGCGGCGCATGCGCGAAGGGCTTCAGGCATGAGCGGCGAGGACCCGGTGCTGCCGCCGGAAGAGCCGGTGCTGACGCCTGACGAGGCACTGGCGGCCGAATGGGCGCTTGGCCTCCTCGACGGACCGGCGCGGCAGGCGGCCGAGGACCGCCGGCGCACAGATCCGCCATTCGCCGCAATGTGCGCCGCGTGGGTCGAACAACTCGCACCGGTTTCCAGCGAAGTGGCGCCCGTGCAGCCCTCGCCAGGGCATTGGGCACGGATCGAAGCTGCGTTGGGAAAGGCTGAGGTGGCTCCATCACATCCGGAGCTTGCAGCCGCGCGGCGCGCGCCCAGCCGCTGGTGGGACAGTCTGGGCCTCTGGCGCGGCGCCACGGCAGCGATGGCGGCACTGGCGCTTGGCCTTTTGGTGACGCGGCCCCCACCCATTGCGGATGCGCCCGTGCCGCCCTCAGCGCCCGAGCTTCTGCTGTCCGCCACCCTTGCTGACGAAGGCGGTGCCGCACTGGTAACGGCAGCGCTCGATCCCGGCCGGGGTGCTGTCGTGCTGGCGCCGGTCGGCGAGGAAGATCTGGATGGGCGGGTCCCCCAGCTTTGGCTGATCCCGGCCGATGGCACACCCCGCTCGCTGGGTCTTATCGACCTGGGTGGAACCCAGCGCATCGCGGTGCCCGACACAGTTCTTGAACTGGTGTCGGAAGGGGCGGTGCTGGCCGTCAGCCTGGAACCGGCCGGTGGCTCGCCGACGGGCCTGCCGACCGGGCCGGTGGTGGCAACCGGCAGGCTCAGCCGCATCTGAGTGGCAGCCCCTCCCGGCCGCGGGGCCAGGAGAGGCATGCCTGTTCCCGACCCTGTCGGGAGCGTGACGCGGCTGGACGGAGCCGCGACCTGCCTCAGCCTTTACGGCCGGAAGGGGTTCCAGGTTTCGTGGCAACGGGCGGCGCAACCGCATGGCCTGATCGGTCTCGTGTTTGCGAGCGAAGCCGCATCGCCTTGTGCTGTGCCCGGGCGTCGTGCGATACATGCCGCGGTCGGGGTGTCGTTGGGGGTTCAAGATGCGCATTTCGGTCCTGACTGCGCTTGTGATGGCCGCGCTCGCCAGCCCGGCGCTGGCCTGTCCGGACTACAACCTCAATGGACAGGTCGTTTCCCTGACATCGGACCAGCTCTATTCGGCGGTGTCATTCGAGCGACCTGCTGGCGGCGAAGTCGATCTCGGCCGGTGCGCGATGCCGGGCCAGGGATTTGTCACGCGGGCCCCGGATTTCACTATCCGCTACGATCGCTCCGGCAAGACCAGGGGTCTCGAGTTTCGGGTCGAAAGTGCCTGCGATTCCATTCTGCTTGTGAATCTGCCTGATGGTTCCTGGAGG
>JBKBXK010000264.1:0-3179 GCA_046314095.1 Thermaurantiacus sp.
GGCTTGATGCGACCGCGCCAGTCATGGCCGGCCGCTGCCACTGGAAGGATCACCTCGGTATGCGCAGCCGTCCCGTCCACGAAGATGGTGATCCCGCCTTCTGGCTCCTGCCAGCGGGCGTTTTCAGGGATCACCGCGCCTGCGACCACGGCAAGAACAAGGAACAGCAGGATTGCCCCGATCATCTTCCCAAGTGCCGCGAGCCAGCGCATCAGCACAGATCAGCAATGACATCGGCGATGGCGGCGATAGCTTCGGCCTCGTCCAGACATGGCGCATGGCCAACATCGGCGACCGTGACCGCGCGAAGGCAGGGATGCCGCGCCGCCATCCGGGCCTGGCAGTCCGCGGTCAGAATGTCCGAGATCGCACCTCGGACAGAGACAACCGGCAGCCCCTCTGTCGCCTGGTCGAACAGGCGCCACAGGTCCGGCTCCGGGCCTGCCGGCGCATCGGCGAAGGGCGTGGCGATGCCGGGATCACAGTCGAACCGAAGCCACCCGGATGGAAGGGTAACCGAAAGACGCCCAGCGTGCGCTTCCCAGTCAGCGAGTGTCCAGCCCGGATAGATGGCGCCGTCGCGCAAGCGGATCGCCTCGGCCGCCGCACGGGCGCTCGCCCAGCCTTCGTGCCAGCCCGGCCCCTCGCCCACCTGCGCTCGCACCCGGGCGATGCCGGCCTCCGGCAACTCTGGGCCGAGGTCGTTCAGGATCAGACCGGCCACGCGCCCGGGCGCTGTCGCTGCAAGCCCAAGGCCGACGATTGCGCCGAGAGATGTCCCCGCCACCAGCACCTTGTCGAGCCCGAGGCCGTCCATCAGCGCCAGTGTGTCGCTGATGTAGGTGGGCAGCGCATAGGTCATCGGGTCCGCGGCCCAGCCGGAGAGCCCGCGACCGCGCAGCGAGGTTGCCACCAACCGTGCGCGCCCGCCGAGACCCTTGGCGAGTGGCAGGAAATCCCGGGCGTTCCGGGTAAGCCCGGGAAGGCCGAGGATTACCGGTCGGCTGCCGTCGCCCTCCCAGGCAAGCGCATGCAGACGCAGGCCGTCGGCTGTCCATGCGAAATGATGGTTCGGTTCGGGCATCACGCCCTTATGGAGGGGCAGCGGTCGAGCGGCCAGAGGGCTGCTTTTGACTGCCGCTCAGTTTTGCGGCATGTGCCGGTGCAAGAGAGGCAACGAAACGCAATGGCAACTCGGGCGAGCGATTCGCGAAACGACAGATCAAACCGCGGGCGGACCCGGCCAGGCGCGCGCGTTGCGGAAGAGCCGCGCACCCGCCGCTATGATCCGTCGGAAACGCGCGCCCGGGTGCTCGAGGCAGCATACCAGCTGTTCCTGGTGCAGGGCTATTCGCAAACGGGCACCGCCGACATCGCCCGCGCTGCAGAGGTTTCCGAAGGGTCGATCTTTTATCATTTCGGCTCGAAGGGCGCGCTGCTGGCAGAACTTGGCCGGCTGCATGGCGAGAAGATGATTGCGGCTATGCAGGGCGACGACCCGCTGGAGACGCTCACCTTTCGCGTGACCGTTGCGCGCTGTTTTCGCTTCTGTGCTGAGAACTCTGCGTGGGACAATATCGTTCACGAAGGCGTTGACTGTCCTTCGAGCGCCAAGTCCAAGCATCACAATCCCGAAGCCGAGCCGTTTTTCATGGCGGCCCGCGAAGTGACGGAAACCTGGGTGCGCGAGCATCTCGAGGCGATCGAGCGCCGTTTCGGACCTGTCGGTCTTGCAACGGACATTGCCGCAAGCCTGATTTTCGCGACCGTCGGCGAAGCGTTGCATAAGGCCTTTCAGCCGGGCGTGTCGGACGCCGAGCAGGCGCGCATTCAGGAGCATTGCATCCGCTTCCTCACGCGTGCTGCCGGCCATCCGGCAATGGACCGGGACGCGGCCTGAGCCGCTACTGGGGCACCAGCCAGGCCCGGACCGCGTCGGCGAGCCCTTCGGCAATCGCCGTCTGGGTTCGCCGCTCGAACAGGATGCGGCTATCCTCCTCGTTCGAAAGATAGCCGCTTTCCAGGAGCACTGCTGGAACGCCCAGATTCCGCAGCACCTGAAACCCGGCAAATCGGTGAAACTCGGTCCGGAAGCCGACCCCGCGCGCGGCCATCCGCGCCTGCAACAATTGTGCGAACTCTGCGCTCGCATTCATCGATTCGCGTTTGCCGAGATCGAGCAGGATGGGAACGACTTCGGAATCCTGATCGGTAAGGTCCACTCCTGCCAGCATGTCGGCGCGGTTCTCGCGCCGGGCGAGCCGCGCCGCCTCGCGATCGGATGCCACCTCTGACAGCGTGTAGACCGTCGCGCCCCGGGCCTGCGCATTTGGTGCGCTGTCGGCATGGATGGAGATGAACAGGTCGGCGCCAGCGTCGCGGGCGATCCGCACCCGTTCGCCGAGAGTCAGGAATTTGTCATCCGATCGGGTCAGGCGCACATCAATGCCGCCGCGCCGGCGGATGGCGCGCTCGGTCGCAAGTGCAACCGCAAGTGTGAAATCCTTCTCGAAGCGGCCGTGCACGCTGATTGCCCCCACATCGCGGCCGCCATGGCCGGCATCGATGACCACCAGCGGCCGGCCGCGACGGGGCGGCCGTGCAGCCGCTACCGCCCGTGTCCGGTCCTCGATGGCGAGAAGCGCTTCGATCTCGGCCATTTCCGCCTCGGTCGGGACTTCTGCCGGGCTTGCCGCCCGCGGTGTTTCCAGCACCACAGCCTGTCGCCCTGTGCGGGCGGCCGCTGCAAAGGCGGTGGCAGTTGCAGGCGTCAGCCGGATCTCGAGAAGCCGCGGTTCCGCGAGGCGGACGGCCGCTACCTGCATCGGCCGGTCAAGATCGAACACCATTCGCACGGTCTGCGGATCGAACTGGGCAACGCGGGCGGCGCGCACGCGGCCGGCGCCAGCCACGTCGCGTCTCTGGGTGCTGGCGCCGCCGATATCGACCACCAGCCGCGCCGGGTCTGCGAGCGCAAGCGTCCGGAACGGCCCGTCGGGCGGGCGCGAAAGAGCCAGCCGTGCGACGACGCCGTCACCGTCCGAAGACATGGTCAGGGCGCCAGCCAAGGCAAGCTGGGCCTGCGCTGGCAGTGCGAGGAGCAGCAACAGGGCGGCGCACAGCCACTTCATGCCATCAGCTCCCTGAGGGCGCGCCCGGCGGCTCGACCCGACGTCCAG
>JBKBXK010000265.1:0-3116 GCA_046314095.1 Thermaurantiacus sp.
CTGGCACTCGACCCGGGCCGAGGCCAGCCTCCTTGCAGAGCCTGCCATCGACCGCATGGAGACCGACCATGGCTGAACCCCTGAAACTGCGGGACCTTCTGGACTCCCTCCAGTCGGTCGCCTCCGAGGTGGCGCAATCCCTGCCCGAGGAGCAGCCGGAGGCTGCGGCCGCCGTTGCCGGCGCTGTGCCCCTCCTTGCAGGCGCCATCGATCACGGGCTGGAAAAGGCGCTGGAGCCGGACCTGGTGGGCCTGCTTGTCGACGGCTGGGCCAAGGCCCGGGAACTTCGCGCGCTCGCCGATCCGGCAAGGATCGTGCCGGGCGAAACCACGGTCGTCCACCTCGCCCGGCACGACATCAAGCTGACCGTGGATCCGGAACTGGAGCTGGTGCTTGGCGGCGTGGCGCTCATGAAGCTGAAGCTCCTTGCCAACTTCGTCTGCGGGATCGAGGGCGCGGCGCTTTCCGTCCGCGATGCAGCGATCGTCGCCGTCACGCCCGGCCGGATCGGCCTCGAGGCGAAGCTCAACTGGGGCAAGAAGACGATACCCCTGCCGCTGAAGCGGAAGACAATCGATCTGCCGGGTCGGATCGATGTGTCGCCCCCGGTCAGCCTGGCACGGCTGGCCCCCGCCGAGGCCGGGGGATAGACCCCGGCGCGCGTCGCCCCGTCCAACCCTGTCAGCGCCCCCTCCCGGCTCCCGCTCTCCACGCCGCCCGCAGCGCTGCGAGACTCGCCGCCTCGGCACCGGGCGCCTCGCTTTCGCGCGGGCCGCCGATGGCCAGCCGCCCGCCCCCGGCCAACAGAGCCGCAAGTCGGTCGATGGCACCGGGCGCATCGAGGGCCAGTTCGAGCAACGGCCGGCCCAGCGCCCGCGCATGGATTTCCCCCACCGCGGTTCCGGCCGAGCGCCCCCGGTCGCTGCCGCGCGGCCACAGCGTCACCACCCGCTCCGCCATCGCCACGTTGCGCCGGGTGCGCTCCGCCGGGTCGCCGCTCTCCGTCTCGCGCAGCCCCGGATAGAGCGCCCGCACGCCGGGCGGCTCGGGGAAGTCCTCGGCCCAGCCGCCCGCCGGGCACCAGCCCTCGCAAGGCAGGCCCGCCCCGGCCGCGAACGCAAGCACGGCGCGATCGACGCCCGACTGCCCGCCCGAAATCAGGATGAGGCCCAAGAGGTCGCTCGCGGCATCGGCGGCCTACCGGAACGGCGGCTCGTCGAAGGCGCGCAGCTTGCGGCTGTGCAGCCGATGCCCCTCGCGCCGCATCCGTTCGATGGCGAGGATCCCGATCCTCAGATGCTCGGAAATCGCGCCTTCATAGAAACGGTTGGCCTGGCCGGGCAGCTTGATCTCGCCATGCAGCGGCTTGTCGGACACGCACAGCAGCGTCCCGTAGGGCACCCGGAAGCGATAGCCCTGCGCGGCGATCGTCGCCGATTCCATGTCCACCGCCACCGCGCGCGAATGGTTGAAGCGCCGCGCCGAGAGCCCGAAGCGCAGCTCCCAGTTGCGGTCGTCGGTCGTCACCACGGTGCCGGTCCTCAGGCGCGGCTTCAGCTCGTCCGCCGAAAGGCCGGTCGCATCGGCGGCCGCGGCTGCAAGCGCCACCTGCACCTCGGCAATGGCCGGGATCGGAATCTCCGGCGGCAGCACATCGTCGAGCACATGATCGTCGCGCAGATAGGCATGGGCCAGCACATAGTCGCCGATGGTCTGCGAGGGGCGCAGCCCGCCGCAATGGCCGATCATCAGCCAGGCGGCCGGCCGCAGCACGGCCAGATGGTCGGTGATGGTCTTGGCGTTCGATGGCCCCACCCCGATGTTCACCAGGCTCACGCCCTGTCCGCCTTCGGCCATCAGGTGCCAGGCCGGCATCTGGTGCCGCCGCCAGCTGCCATCGCCCTGCGCGGCTTCCGGGCTTGCCCGCTTCGCGTCCAGCAGGATCCCGCCGGGGCAGGACAGGCCGGTATAGCGCGAGTCCGGCCGGGCCAGCTCCGCGCAGGCCCAGGCGACGAACTCGTCCACATAGCGGTGATAGTTGGTGAAGAGGATGAACTGCTGCGCGTGCGCCGACGGCGTCCCCGTGTAATGCTTCAGCCGCGCCAGCGAGAAATCGGTTCGCGGCGCATCGAACAGCGCCAGCGGGCGCGGCTCGTGCGGCTCCTGGAACCAGAGGCCATCGGCAAGCTCGTCGCCGATGTGGCGCAGCTCGGTGGTTGGGAAGTGCCGTGCCAGCTCCCGCGTCTGGCCGGAATCGAGCAGGATGTCGGCCGACCCATCGAGCACATAGGGGTAGGGGATCTCGATCTGGCTGTCGCCGACGGAAAAGCGGGCGCCATAATCCAGCGTCAACAGGCCCATCTGCTCCACCAGCCACGGCCGGAACAGCTCGGGGTGGGTGATGGTGACAGCATAGGTTCCGGGCGTCGCCAGCCGCGCATAGGCGCGGGAGAGGCGGGGCATGTCCTCCACCGGCGCCCATTCCAGCCGCAGTTCCGGATAGGTGAAGGCGCCGCCCTCGCGGGCCGCCCGGCCCGGCGCGGTGCCATCGGCAACGAACGCCCTTAGCGCTGCGCGCAGGCGCGCGACGGCCGCATCATAGCGCCGCGCCAGATCGTCGACGAGCGCATGCGCCTGCGCTTCGGGCGTTGCGGGAATGTTCATGCCGGCCCTGATGCCAGCCTTATGTTGCAGCCGTAAAGGGCGGCATCGGTCCCGGCCGGCCGGCTGGGGCGCGCGCCGCGACTTTTCGCACTTTTCGCACTCGTGACGCGCGCGGGCCTGATCCCGCGCTCCGTGGCAGGCGCGTTGCAACAGCCCCCACTTCCGGGCGCACCATCCTTGCGAACCACATGCCGGCATAAGGCCATGGATCGGCCGCGTAGGACAGCCGCAGATTCCGCCGAAAACACGGGCGGCCGGAAAGCGGCGCCCGAAGGACCGTCTCCGCCCCCTAGTGCCCCGCCGGCTCCGCCATCAGCTCGATGAGCACGCCGCCCATGTCCTTCGGGTGCACGAAGATCACCGGCACGCCATGGGCGCCGATGCGCGGCTCGCCGTTCCTGAGCACGGTTGCGCCCTTCGCCAGCAGCTCGTCGCGCGCGGCGAGAATGTCG
>JBKBXK010000266.1:0-3114 GCA_046314095.1 Thermaurantiacus sp.
TTGCGCAATGCTTCCTGCCCCCAGCGCAGAAATTCGTAGCGCTCGATGTTGCGGGCATATTCGAGCGCGACATTCTCCTCGAAGGCGGTGGGGGTGCCGAACTCGTCGACCATGACGCTGTGGTCGATCACGAGATCGACGGGAACCAGCGGGTTGATCTTCTGCGGATCGCCGCCAAGCCGGGCGATGGCATCGCGCATGGCGGCAAGATCCACCACCGCAGGCACGCCGGTGAAATCCTGCATCAGCACCCGCGCCGGGCGCATCTGGATCTCGCGCTCGGACGTTCGCGTTTCGCCCCAGGCGACGATCGCGCGGATATCGTCCACCGAGACGGTGGCGCCGCCATCCTCGAAGCGCAGGAGGTTCTCGAGGAGCACCTTCATGGAAAACGGCAGTTGCGAGACATCGCCGAGGTGGTCGGCGGCGCGCGCAAGGCTGAAATACTGATATGCGCGGCCATCGACGGAAAGGGTGTCGCGGACGTTCAGGCTGTCGTGGCCGATGGCGGTCATGAAACTCTCCGAAGAAGCGTTTGGATGCGCCCAAGCTGTTAGGCGCGAGGCCGGAGAGCGGCAAGCGGGCGAACGGCCGCGATTGCCGACGGTGTGGCCCTAAACGGGCGGTGCCGGCGCCCGTGATTGGGGGTGGAACAAATCTGAGGTCGGCAGGCGTGGAACAGACCCTGACATGGCGGGCGGCGCGCAACGCCGAAGGCAGCACAGTTCAGACACCGCAGGGGTCGGCCGAGCCAGCCCCGGGCCCTCCGGACGGGCCTTCGACGCTCGCCGTCTATGACAGCATCCGGTCGTTGTTTCTGGTGACCGGCCTTGATCCCGACCCGGATACCTATGAGCTGTTCTGGCACTACGCGACCGGCGCCGATGCCGGACTGACCCGGGCGATGGACCGGGCCATGGAGGATGGCGGGCTGACCGCGGAAGACGTCGTCGAGTTGCGCCGCACCCATCTGGGCGCAATCGCTGCTGCCGAGGTCCACGAGCTCGTCGGCCATGCGCAGCAGCAGGCAGGGAAACTCTCGGAAGAGGTGCGGACCGGCCACGAGGAACTGCTGAACTATGATCTTGCAGTGGCCAATGAGGACGCGGCGCTTGCCCGTGGCCTCAGCGCCCCCGAGCTTTCCGACCTCGTACAGCGGCTGCGTCGCGCCAACGCCAGGATGATGGGTGCGAACCGCCGGCTGGAGGCGGAGCTTCGGGATACGCTGGTGAAGACGGCGGAGCTTACCGACCGGCTGGAAGTGGCCGAGACGGCCGCACGGACCGACCCGCTCACGGGGCTTCTGAACCGCCGGGGAACGATGGAGGCATTGCGCAAGGCATGCGCGGAAGCGCAGACCGGCGGCGAGCCGCTCTGCGCAGCCATGGTCGACATCGACCATTTCAAGCGGCTGAACGACCAGTGGGGCCATTCGATCGGCGACGAGGTGCTGCGCCACGTCGCCGGCCTCATCAGTGGCCAACTGGCACGCAGCGCCGCTCCGGGCGCATTCGTCGGGCGGGTCGGCGGAGAGGAGTTTCTGGCCGTGATGCCGGGCCAGACCCTGCCTCGGGCCTGCGCGCTCCTCGATGGCGCCCGCGCCAGCCTCGTGCGGCAGGTGCTGCGGCGGGCTACCGATGGCGCAGGGCTTGGCCGGATCAGCTTTTCGGCAGGCGTTGCCCAGGCGCGGCCGGAGGACTGCAGCGAGTCGCTGGCCGATCGGGCAGACTCGGCCCTCTTCGCCGCCAAGCGCGCCGGGCGCGACCGGGTGCTGCCGGAGCTTCCGGACCGGCGCTGAGCCATCAGCCCTCCCAAACTCTCCAAATCAGAGGCTCGACGCCGCAACGACAGGTGCGGCAAAACGGCGGGGGAGGGAGAGAGCCCAATGGCCGACATCGACACTGCGCCGCGCGCCGGGTCCGGCTCGGAAAGGCGCGCCGACCGCGCGTCCTTCGAGGCGGCACTCGTTTCCACCCACCTGCCAACGCTTGCCGTCTGCGTGGCACAGGCAGCGGGCGACGATTCGCTGCTGGAGGGCGAACGACCGACCTATGATTTTTTCGGCGACGGCATGGGCGACTTCTCGGATGCATTCCAGGCGCGCATTCGCGCCGAGGCGGACCGGGTGTTGTGGCCGATCCTCGCAGGCGCTGCCGAGGCCGCTCCGCCGCCGGATGCCGCGCGGGTGCGCCGCATGATCGAGTGGATCGCCGGTGGCGACGTGCCGGAACATTATGTGCCGTTCCTGATGGAGGAACTGGCAATCGATGGCGTCGATCGGCGGGCACCGGCGCCGATCCGCGCGGAGCGGCAACTGCGCGCGCTCGTGATCGGGGCGGGCATGTCGGGGCTTCTGGCCGCCTACCGGTTGGGACAGGCCGGGCTGGAGGTGACCGTTCTCGAGGCCAATGCCGACGTCGGCGGCACATGGCTTGTGAACCGCTACCCGGGCGTGCGGGTGGACACGCCCAATCACCTTTACTCCTACAGCTTCGAGCCCAACCACGACTGGCCGGAGTTCTACAGCCAGGGCGATGTGCTGCTGGCCTATTTCCAGCGGTTCGCCGAGCGCCACGGGATTCGGGACCGGATCCGGTTCGAGACACGGGTGACAGAGGCGCGCTGGAATGACGAGGCCGGCGTCTGGCGGGTTGCGGCCGAGGGTGCGCACGCGGGCACGCACGAGGCGGAGATCCTGGTGTCGGCCGTGGGGCAGCTGAACGAGCCGCGGATACCCGACATTCCGGGGCGCGACAGCTTTGCCGGCCCCGCCTTCCACTCGGCGCGCTGGGACACCTCGGTGGCGCTTGCGGGCAAGAGGGTGGCGGTGGTTGGAACCGGCGC
Source organism: Thermaurantiacus sp. (assembly GCA_046314095.1). GTDB lineage: Bacteria > Pseudomonadota > Alphaproteobacteria > Sphingomonadales > Sphingomonadaceae > Thermaurantiacus. The sequence goes on from JBKBXK010000266.1 coordinate 2,845, forward strand.
CTCTGCCTTCCAGTTCGTGCCGATCATCGCCAAGGAGGTGGCGCAACTCGACGTCTACCAGCGGTCACCACCATGGCTTGGGCCGACCGACAATTATCACGATCCGGTTCCGGGGCCGTTTCAATGGGCGGTGGAACATGTGCCCAACTACGACAAATGGTATCGGTTCTGGCTGTTCTGGATGCTGACGGACGGTGTGCTGCCCGCGGTGCGGGCCGAGGCCGGCTGGAACGGGCCGGAGGGCACCATCGGCCCTGCGAACGCCGAGCT
>JBKBXK010000267.1:0-3109 GCA_046314095.1 Thermaurantiacus sp.
GCCAACAATCTGACCCTGATCTACGAGCGGACGGAGCGGACATGAGCGCGAACGGCATCGGACGGCGGGAACTCTTGATGGGCGGCGTTGCAACGGCTGGCCTTCTGACCGCCTGTGGAAGCGCTGCCGCCCCGGCGCCGGAGGGGGTGCGCGGACAATCGGTGCTGATCACCGGGACATCCTCTGGCTTTGGCCGGCTGATGGCCGAACATCTCGCGCGCGGCGGGGCGAAGGTGTTTGCGACCATGCGGAACATGGACGGTGGCAATCGCGCGGAGGCGCGCGAACTCGCAGCACTTGCGACATCCGCGCAGCTGGACCTGACGCTTCTGGAGCTGGACGTCACCGACGAGGCGCAGATCGTTGCCGCGGTGCGCGCAGCCGAGGAGACGGCTGGCGGCGCGCTCGATGCAGTCGTCAACAATGCCGGCATCGCCTTCGGGGTGCCGGCCGAGCTTGGCGACCTGGAGGCGACGCGGCTGGTCTTCGAGACGAACCTGTTTGGCGCCCTGCGGGTCGCCCAGGCGGCGCTGCCGGCCATGCGCGCGCGGGGGCGTGGCTGGCTGTGCAACGTCTCCTCCCAGCTTGGCCGGATCGTCCTTCCCGGAGTCTCCCACTATTGCGCCACCAAGTTCGGGATGGAGGCGCTGTTCGAGACGATGGCCTATGAGCTGGCGCCGTTCGGCGTGGACGTGACGATCGTGCAGCCGGGCGGTTATCCGACGCGCATCTGGGAAAGCGGGCGGCGGAGCGCCGATGCGATTCTCGCGCGGGCCTCGGCCGAAGCCCGCACGGCCTACCAGCAGCATATCGGGATCGGGAACGCGATGTTCACTGGTGGCGGCCGGACCGACCCCATGGACGTGCCCCGCGCGGTGGCGGAGATGCTGGCGATGCCGGCCGGGCGCCGACCGCTGCGCCGGCCGGTGCATCCCAACACGGCGGCGACCGACGCCATGAACACAGCCGCAGCGCAGGTGCAGGCCCGGGTTCTGGGCGCTGGGCCGTTCGCAGACTGGCACCGGAAGGTGGCAAACGAAGCCTAGAGTATCTCAGCCACGCATCAGGGCGCGAGGAACAAGCCACAGCAGCAGCAGCATTGCGAACAGCTCGACCAGCGATTGCAGGACGATGACGATTGCGGCCGGCTCCCACCCGGCCGGGAGCGCAAGCGCGAACGGAAGCACCACGAACGAGTTGCGGGTGGACACGCTGAAGAGGAGCGTGCGGCCGCTTGCAACCGGCAGGCGGAACAGCCGCGCCGTGACGAGCCCGATGGCGATTGCGCCAACCAGGAAGAGGAGGAAGACCAGGAGAACCGCACGAAGGAAGGGAACGGCGGCAGCGACCGACTCGGCCTGTGCGGCTGCGATGAGGAGAAGGACCAGCGCCAGGAGGGGAACGGGCGCCCAGCCAAGCCGCTCGACCAGGCGGGCGGCGGCGGAACTGCGCGCGGCGCGCCTTTCGAGGAGATATGCACCCGCCAGCGGCAGGGCGACGAGGAGCAGGAACGCCGCGAGGAGCGGGCCGGGCGGGATCGCCGCGACAAGGCCACCGCCAAGCAGCAGCCAGACATAGAATGGGAGCAGCAGCAGCTGGAGCAGCAGGTTGACGGGCGTGACCGCGATCGCGCGCCGCGCATCACCGCCGGCGAACAGGGTGAAGGTGATGAACCAGTCCGTGCAGGGCACCAGGAGAACGAGGACCACGCCGAGGCGGATCGCCGGATCGGGCGGAAGGAGCGGCAGGAGGGCGGCGACAAGGAGGGGGACGGCCACGAAGTTGGCGACGAGGACGGCGGTGATGAAGCGGCGATCGCGGAAGGCCGCGGGCAGCTCGACCAGCGGAACCTGCGTGAAGGTGGCAGCGAGGAGGAGGGCGAGCGCGGGCCAGAGCAGCGCCTCGAAGGCGGGTGCGGCCGCAGGGGCTGCAACTCCGAGCGCGAAGCCGGCAAGGATCGCAGCGAGATAGAGCCAGAGCTGGTGCCGCTCGAGCGTGGCGCGGGTCATGCCGCGGAGCAGCCGCCGCGCGGCAGGAAACAGGCGGACGCCGCAGCGATCAGGGCTGCTGCTGTTCCTGGCCGGGCAGGTGCGGCGCGGGGATGTTGGGAAGTGCCGCGGCCGGGATGGGCTGGCGCGCAAAATCCCAGAGATAGTAGCTGACAAAGGAGACCTGGACGGGCCGTCCGTTGCGGGTGCCCGGCTCGAACCGCCAGCGCTGGCGGGCGATCTGGCAGGCCCGCTTGTCCAGCCGCTCGTGACCGGAGGAGCGGTAGGTTTCGCAGCCCCGGACCCGGCCGGCCTCGTCAACCGTCAGCAGGATACCCGATACCCCCCGCTCGGACCGGTTGATGCTGACATCGGGATAGTCGGTGGGCCGTGGCCGCAGGCTTTGCGGGATCGCGCGCGGCAGGGTGATGCCGTCTGCACCGGTCGGCGCCGACGAGGCGGGGCTGGTGGCACCCAGTAGGAGAACAAAGGCACCGAGGGGAAGCGGCAGGCGATTGGCGGGCATGGGGCACCTCTGGCGACGCGGGAAGGACATGTTAGCCGCAGCGGGCCGGCGTGCCAACGCGGCACGCACGGCAAGCGACGGCCCGCAAGGCATGTGGACGTCGGTGTCGCGCCCTGCCCGCTACTGGCAGGCGAGGCACTCGTCATAGTCCTTGAGGTCGACCTCGATCTTCTTGAGCTCGGGCGTGTTGTCGGCCTCCACCCCGCCGACGAAGCCGGCGCGCTGCACCGAGCGGGAGCGCAGATAGTAGAGCGACTTGATGCCGAGTTCCCACGCACGGAAGTGGAGCATCAGCAGATCCCACTTGTCGGTGTCGGCCGGCAGGAACAGGTTGAGCGACTGCGCCTGATCGATATGGGGCGTGCGATCGCCCGCCAGTTCCAGAAGCCAGCGCTGGTCGATCTCGAAGCTGGTCTTGTAGACCGCCTTCTCCTCCGGCGTCAGGAAGTCGAGGTGCTGCACCGAGCCCTTGTTGACGGTGATCGAGGTCCAGGTGTCGGCGTCATCCCGCCCCTTCTCGGCGAGCAGTGCGGCGAGGTGGCGGTTGCGCACGGTGAACGAGCCGGAGAGGGTCTTCTGCACGAACACGTTCGCC
>JBKBXK010000268.1:0-3100 GCA_046314095.1 Thermaurantiacus sp.
CGCTACGCCTTGAACCGAGCCGTGGCGTGCTCATGTTTTTGGTCAATCAACGCGAAGGACCGCTTGCCGACCTTCGTGTGCGACAGGCGTTGAACAAGGCGGTTGACCGCAGCGCGCTCGCCAGGCTGATTTTCGGCACGGAGGCCGCGGCGCCCGTGACGGCCATCGTGCCACGCTCTCTCCCGTCCTACGCGCTGGCGCCGGAGCCGGAATGGGTTGCACTGTCACTCGACGATCGACGTGGCGAGGCAGCGCGCTTGCTCGGTGAGGCGGGGATAGGTCCTGAGACGCCGGTGAAGCTGACGGTCGCAGCCGGAATGTCGCAGGAGGAAATGCGCCTTCTCGAACGCATCGGCGCGGACTGGGGCCCTCTGGGAATCGAGCTGCAGGTGGCACGCCTGCGGCCAGACGCGCTCACTGCGACCGTCGAAAAGGGCGAAACGGATCTTGCTCTTGTGGTGCGGCGCACACGGATCGATTCGCCGCTGCCCTTTCTGCTTCCGCTCACCTGCGGCGCAAACGCCCAGGGCATCTGCATCGATGCGGCAGACCGGCTGATTGCCGAAAGCTGGAAAGCCCCCAGCCTCGCCGAGCGGCTTCGAGCGATCGCGGCTGCCGAGCGCTTGTGGAGCGAGGACGTGGCGGTTATCGCCTTGTTCCAGCCGCTCGCATGGTCGCTGGTGCAGCCGGGAATCGAGGGTTTCGAATCCAATCAGGCGGGCGCCCGCTCGCTCTTGCGGCTCGGCCGCTCGGAGGATCGCCGGTTATTTCGTTAGCTGGCCACGGCTGCAACCGTCCGGGAAGGAGTCAGGGTGGACAAGGCATCTGACATTGTGATTGTCGCAGCGCGACGCACGCCGATGGGCGGGTTTCTGGGCGATTTCCGCGACGTTCCTGCGGCAACGCTCGGCGCTGCGGCAATCCGCGCGGCCTCCGTGGATGCCGGCCTCGGAGCTGCCGACGCCGATGGCGTCATCATGGGCTGTGTGCTCCCGGCCGGGCAGGGGCAGGCGCCGGCGCGGCAGGCGGCACTGGGTGCCGGTCTTTCCGAAGGCGTGCCCTGCGTCACCATCAACAAGATGTGCGGCTCGGGCATGAAGGCGGTCATGGATGCGGCCGATCAGTTGCGCGCGGGCAGCGCCGACGTGCTTGTCGCCGGCGGCATGGAGTCGATGTCAGGGGCGCCATATCTCCTGCCCAAGGCGCGGGGCGGCTATCGGATGGGCCACGGCACGGTGCAGGACCACATGTTCCTCGATGGTCTGGAAGACGCCTACGAGCCGGGCCGTCTCATGGGCAGCTTCGCCGAGGAATGCGCCCGCCACTATCAGTTCACCCGCCAGGCGCAGGATGACTTCGCCCTCGAAAGTCTCGCCCGGGCGCAGAGGGCGATCGGCAATGGGGCCTTCGAAGCAGAGACCACGCCCGTCGAGGTGAGGGGCAGCGCAATCCGTATCGATGAACAGCCAGGCAAGGCACGCCCTGACAAGATCCCGCACCTGAAACCGGCGTTCGCGAAGGACGGAACGGTCACGGCCGCCAACGCGAGTTCGATTTCGGATGGTGCTGCCGCATTGGTGCTGATGCGCCGCGAGACCGCCGAAGCGCGGGGCGCGGCACCGCTTGCGACGCTGCTCGGGCACGCCACCCACGCCCAGGCGCCCGCGTGGTTTGCGACAGCACCCGTTCCGGCGATGCAGGCTCTCATGGAGCGCACCGGCCTGACGGTCGCCGACGTCGACCTTTTCGAGATCAACGAGGCCTTTGCCGTCGTGACCATGGCAGCCATGCACGAGCTCGGGCTCGACCACGCCCGCGTGAATGCAAACGGCGGCGCCTGCGCCTTGGGCCATCCGATCGGCGCCTCGGGCGCCCGGGTCATGGTGACGCTTCTCCATGCCCTGCCGGCCCGCGGGGGCGGGACGGGCATTGCAAGCCTGTGCATCGGCGGCGGCGAGGCAACCGCGGTTGCCCTCCGTGTGCCGTAGCGGCGGCGCAAGCGGCCAGCGACCACGAAACTGGCCGCTTTTCCCGCCGCGCGCCTTCGCTATAGAGGGAGGTCTGGGGAGGCCCAGCGCAGAATGCGCCTGAACGTCGGATTGGGGATTGGATGAAACTGGTTGTGGAGCGCGCCACCCTGCTTAAGGCGCTGGGCCATGTGCAGTCGGTGGTGGAGCGGCGCAACACCATCCCGATCCTTTCCAATGTGCTGATTTCGGCCGAAGGCGAGGCGATGATGCTGATGGCGACGGATCTCGACCTTCAGGTCGTCGAATCCGCCCCGGCCGACGTCACCACATCTGGTGCCACCACCGTCTCCGCGCACACCCTCTACGATATCGTGCGGAAGTTGCCGGATGGATCGCAGGCGACGCTCGAGACCCAGGATCTCAAGATGACAGTGACGGCGGGCCGTGCCCGCTTCCAGCTGCAGACGCTCCCGCGGGAGGATTTCCCGGTGATTGGTGAGAGCGACCTGCCGGTCTCCTTCCAACTGCCGTCGGAGACACTGCGCGAACTGATCGACAAGACGCGCTTTGCCATATCGACCGAGGAAACGCGCTACTATCTGAATGGCATCTTCCTGCACGCGACAAGCGGCGACGAGCCGAGGCTGCGGGCGGTTGCGACCGACGGCCACAGGCTGGCCCGGGTCGAACTGCCGCTGCCGGAGGGCGCTGACGGGATGCCCGACGTGATCGTGCCGCGCAAATGCGTGGCCGAAGTGCGCAAGCTCCTCGACGAGCGTGATGGCCCGGTCACCATCTCCCTGTCCCAGAGCCGCATCCGTTTTGAAGTCGGCGCGGCGGTGCTCACGTCAAAGCTCATCGACGGCACGTTCCCCGACTACAGCCGGGTGATCCCGACTGCGAACGACCGGCTGTTGCGTATCGACCCGGCAAGCCTTGCCGAATGCGTGGACCGGGTAACCGCGATCGCAAGCGAGAAAACCCGCGCGGTCAAGCTCAGCCTGGACAAGGATCGGGTGACCCTGTCCGTGGTGAGCCCCGAGAACGGCATGGCAAGCGAGGACGTACCGGCAGATTATGATGCGCCGGGTTTCGACGTGGGCTTCAACAGCCGCTATCTTCTCGACATC
>JBKBXK010000269.1:0-3099 GCA_046314095.1 Thermaurantiacus sp.
AAGCTTGGCGAGGGTATCCGCCGTTGGGTTCCACGTATGCTCCGTGCAGTCGCGCAAAGTGTTGGCGTGAAGGCCGGCAGCGCGTGCAAGACCTGCACGGGTAATACGGCCAGATGTAACGAGTTCTCGAACGCGTGTGATTGTCGATGTGTTCATGGACCCGTCATATCACAGCGTAATGTGATGACAAGCGTCTGTATCAAACCAGTGGATTTGACCACGCACGCAACACCGAGCGCAGGCGCACATGCAAGATTAAACAAAAGATTTTTTTGGGGGGTGGTGGACGCACTAGGGCTCGAACCTAGGACCCGCTGATTAAGAGTCAGCTGCTCTACCAACTGAGCTATGCGTCCGCACCCGCGCGCGCGGAAGCGCACCCTGCGGAGCGGGGCAAATAGGTTCGGCGCCCGCTGATGTCCAGAGTGATGTTTGGAGAGGGGGGCGCGGTCAGTCCAGCCGGGAGCTTCGGCGCTGGCGGTGCATCGAGAGCAGGATGCCGACCGCCATCATCACGGTGAGCATGGCGCTGCCTCCGTAGCTGACCAGCGGCAGCGGAATCCCGACCACCGGCGCGAGGCCCATCACCATCGCGATGTTGATGAACACGTAGAAAAAGATCGTTGTCGCAAGGCCAGCACAGACCAGTCGGGCAAAGGCGGTCTCGCAGGTGATGGCGAGCCGCCACGCCCAGCCGAGCAGGACGCCGAAGCCGATGATCAGCGCGGCGCCGCCCGCAAAGCCCCATTCCTCGGCCATGGTCGCAAACACGAAGTCCGTGTGCTGTTCGGGAAGATAATGAAGATGCGCCTGCGAGCCCTGCAGGAAGCCCTTGCCCGCCAGGCCGCCTGAACCGATGGCGATCTTCGATTGGGTGATGTGATAGCCCGCGCCCAACGGGTCTATCGAAGGGTCCAGAAACGTCATTACCCGGCGCTGCTGATAATCGTGCAGCATGTTGTAGACGAACGGGAGGGCCGCCGCAGCCAGAAGGCCCGGGACGACCAGCCAGCGCTTCGGCAGGCCGCCGAGAAACATCATCACCGCCCCTCCGGCAACCAGCGTCACGGCCGTGCCAAGGTCTGGCTGGAGCAGAACCAGGCCCACGGGCATCAGGATGAGGGCGATTGGAAGCCACATTCCGGCGAGGCGGCCAGCATAACCCGCCGGCATGAAATGATAGATACGCGCCAGCATGAGAACCAGCGCAATCTTCATCAGCTCGGACGGCTGCAGCCGCATGAAGCCGAGGTCGAGCCAGCGCTGCGCGCCGCCGCGCACGGCGCCCAAGACCTCCACCAGGATCAAGGCGGCCAGCACCACGAAGTAGACCGGCGCGGCCATGCGTGCCCAGTGCGCCAGGTCCAGCTGGCTCATCGCCAGCATCAGGAGGAGAAACAGGAGCAGGCGCACGCCGTGATTGAGCGCCCAGGGTTCAGGATGTCCGCCTGCGGCAGAATAGAGGACCAGCATTCCGAACAGGCCGATTCCCAGCACAAGGAGCACGATGCCCCAGGGAAGATCGGCCAGCCGTTGCGGCCAGCGGGCGTTCAGCAGCCCCATCATGTGGTGGTGATCCCGGCAGCAGCGGCTGCGGCGGCTTCCTCGGCTGCCCGCCGCGCTGCTTCCTCGCGGGCCCGGCGCCGTCGCTCCCGCTCGGCCTCCAGCTTCGCAAGATCGCTTTCGGCACGCTCCCGGTCCCAGATCCAGGTCAGCACGTCCTTCGCGATCGGGGCTGCCGCCCGGCCCCCGGATCCGCCATGTTCGACGACCACCGCGACGGCGTAGCGCGGACGATCAGACGGCGCGAAGGCAACGAACAGGCCGTGATTGCGCAGGTGCCAGGGCAGGCTGGCATCCGAGCGCACGCCGCGCCGCCGCTCGGCCGCCGAGATGGTGCGCACCTGCGCCGTTCCGGTCTTCCCGCTCATTTCGATTTCGCGCATCGGCAGGCGGGCGCGGCGGGCGGTTCCGCCCGGCCCGTTCACGACATCATACATGCCGAGCCGGACGAGCTCGAGATCCTCGGGGTCTATGGCAAGCGGCGGAGCCGGTGCGGGGTGCGCATCGGCGAGCAAACGCGGTGCCACCTGCCGGCCGGTTGCGATCCGTGCCGTCATCAGCGCAAGCTGGAGGGGGCTGACCTGGACGTCTCCTTGCCCGATCGAGGCGTTCAGCGTATCGGCGACTGCCCAGGGCTGGTCGAAGCGCTCTCGTTTCCAGCCGGGATCGGGAACCACCCCGGCCTGCTGGGCGGGGATGGGGATATCGTGGCGCATGCCGAGGCCGAGCGCGTGGCCCATGTGCGAGACGGCATCGGGCCCGATGCGGTGCGCGACCGTGTAGAAATAGGTGTTGCAGCTGGACGCAATGGCGCGCCGCAGGGCCACTGGCCCATGGCCCCGCCGCGCGTGACAGTGCCAGCGCCGCCCGCCGACCGTGTAACCGCCGCGGCAGACGATGGGCTCGGTGGGCGACACCCCTTCGGCAAGCGCGGCCAGGCCTGTCACCATCTTGAAGGTGGAGCCCGGCACATACAGGCCCTGGGTGACCTTGTTGAGCAAGGGCTTGGTTCGCGCGGCCTGCATCTCCTGCCACAGCCTGGAAGGGATGCGGTTGGAAAACACGTTCGGGTCGAACGCCGGCATCGAGAGCATGCACTTGAGATCGCCCGTCTCGCAGTCGATCACCACCACGCTTGCGCTTTCCTCGCCGATGCGACGCGCCGCGAAGCTCTGGAGCGCGCGATCGAGCGTGAGGCGCACGGTCTCGCCGGGCTGGTCGGGCCGGGTATCAAGCTCGCGGATGATCCGGCCGCGTGCGTTCACCTCCACACGACGTGCGCCCGGTGCGCCGCGCAGCCGCTCCTCCACCGCGCGCTCAACGCCATCCTTGCCGATGCGGAAGCCCGGGAACATGTAAAGCGGATCGCGCGTCTTCAGAAACTGCTCGCGCGTGGGCGGCCCCACATAGCCGAGCACATGGCCGACGGCCTCGCCATCGGGGTAGCTGCGCACATAGGTGCGGACAGGTTGCAGGCCCGGCATGTCGGCGAACTTCACATTAAGGGCTGCAAACGCATCCCACCCGATGTCCGTT
>JBKBXK010000270.1:0-3045 GCA_046314095.1 Thermaurantiacus sp.
GGCGCGCTGGCCGGTTCCACCGATGCCTATCTGCAATTCCTGCTGCCCGGCATTCTGGTGCAGACGATTGTTTTTACGTCGGTCTATACCGGCTTCACGCTCAATACCGATATCTCCAAAGGCGTGTTCGACCGTTTCCGCTCCCTGCCGGTCTGGTCGCCCGGTCCGATTGCCGGCGCGATGCTGGCCGATGTGTTCCGCTTCACCGCGTCCGGCGTCATTGTCTTCATTATCGGCACACTGATGGGCTACCGGCCGGAGGGCGGCTTCATCGCGGTCATTCCCGCCCTCGCGCTGATGAATGCGTTTGCGCTGGGATTTGGCTGGATATTCACCGCATTAGCCCTGTCGGTGCGCACGCCGTCCACGGTGATGACGCTGGCCTGGCTGGTGCTGATGCCGCTCACCTTCGCCTCCAACATCTATGTCGACCCGGCAACCATGCCGGGCTGGCTGCAGGCGATCGTGTCGGTCAATCCAGTCTCGCTGCTGGTCACGGCCATACGCGATATCATGGCTGGCACACCGGACGCAGGCGCTATATTGCTGGCCCTGCTCGCCCCCGGCGTGATGGCGGCCATATTCGGCCCTATCACGATGTGGCTCTACAGACGCGAGCGCTAGCGAAGGAACCCATTGCCATGTCCACACTCTGGCGTCTGCTTGCCATCGGCCCGGCCGCGCCCATGAAGGCGGCGGATGCAGCGCTCGGCGCGATGGAGGACGGACCGATGCTGTCCTGGTCCTTTTTCGAGGATGGCGGCCCGGATACCTGGCGGCTGGATGTGCTGTTCGCCGACCAGATCAATGTGGACGGTTTTCTGGCCCAGCTTGGCCTTGAAGACACCGGCGTGGACGTCCAGTTCGCACCCTTGCCGGAAGAAGACTGGGTGCGGCTCTCGCTGGAGGGTCTGCCGGAAGTGACCGCCGGCCGGTTCGTGGTCTTTGGCGAGCATGCGCGCCGCCCGCTTCAACCCGGCGAGCTGGGCATCGAGATCGAGGCTGGCCCGGCCTTCGGCACCGGCCATCACGGCACCACCAAGGGCTGCCTCATCGCGTGCGACCGGCTGGAGCGTGAGGGGCTGAAAGTCGCCCGCGTGCTGGATCTGGGCTGCGGCACGGGGGCGCTTGCCATCGCGGCGGCGCTGGTCTGGCCCAATGCCGATGTGCTGGCGACCGATATCGACCCCGAAGCGGTGGCGGAAACCGAGATCAACAATGCCAAGAACGGTGTGGCCGAGAGAATCCAGGCCATCACCGCAGACGGGTTTGACCATCCCGCCTTCGAGGGCGCGGTGTTTGACCTGATCTTCGCCAACATCCTTGCCGGCCCCTTGCAGGAGCTGGCGCGCGCGCTGTCGGAGCGGCTGGCCCCTGAAGGCCGCGCCGTGCTGTCCGGCCTGCTGGAAGAGCAGATCGGTGCAGTGGAGGCCGCCTACCGGCAGGCAGGTCTTGTCACCGCCCACACCGACATTATCGACGAATGGGCGATCCTGACGCTGAAAGGCGCTTAGCGGTCCATATCGGCAATGCGCCAGCGCGCGGCTGTGACAGCCGCTTCAAGGCTCAGCCGCCCGACGATCTGCTCCAGCGTCTTGTCGGCGCGCGCATCCGAGGTGAGCTCGGCGCTGACCTCCACCCGCTCGCTCTCCTCGATATTCTCACTGTCGAGGGATTTCAGGTGTAGCCCGCCGGAAGCCACGCCTTGCAGCAGGAGCGCGCGGATATGGGCTTCCTCCTCGCCCCGGCAGACAATGGTGACGGCATAGCCTGCGGGCAGTTCGGCACTGTCCATGGGCTGGCGGTTGATCTTCGCGGCCAGCGGGCGCAGCAACAGGTTCACCAGCACTACCAGAACCGCCACCAGGAAGGCGTATTCAATCGCGCCCGCGCCTGCGAGCACACCCACCGCGGCAGCGCACCAGAGCGTGGCGGCGGTGTTGAGCCCGCGCACATTGAAGCCTTCGCGGAAGATGATCCCGGCTCCGATAAAGCCGACCCCGGACACGACCTGCGCGGCCACACGGGTGGGACTCACCTCGTCACCGCCATAGAGGGTGGAGAAGACCACAAAACTGGCCGAGCCCAGCGCCACGAGCGTGTTGGTGCGCAGGCCCGCAAGGCGCTGGCGCCATTGCCGCTCAAATCCGATCAGCGCGCCCAGCAGGACGGCTGCGATCAGATTGATGGCGGACTGGACGATCAGCGGATCAAGCATGACGGGGCACCATACAGGAGAAAGGGCAGGCCCAAGCGATAGCACGCCCGGCCTGCCCTTCAACCCTTAAGCCTAGAACTCCGCGGCGAAGCCAACGGTGAGCCAGTCGGCCCGCTCACCATCGAGATTGCGCCCATAGACGATATCGAGAGCAACATTGCCGTCGAACAGGAAGGGGCGGATACCGGCCTGCCATCCGGGGCGGTCATTCTCCGTGCCGAACACCTCGCCTATCAGTTCCAGCCGGTCGTGGGCCATCACTTGCGCGGCCACGCCCCACACGCCCACGGTCTCGTTCTCGGTGAGGTCGCGCTCCACGCCCGCATTGACATGCAGGTTGAGGCGCTCATTGACCGGCACCGACAGCGGCACCACGGCATAGATCGTGTCGGCATTGCGGATCACACCGGCATGGCCGCTGCCCACTGACAGGGCGAGGCCGTAGCCATGCTCGTCAATATCGCGCAAGGCGATCTTGGCCGCAGGCGCGAAAGTGGTGGCCCACTCCCCGTCTGCGCGCCGGCTCTCCATGGTCAGCTCGAACTCGATGAAGGGCAGAGCTTCAAGGGTAAAGCCCGGCGAGACGAGGTAGACCCGGTCACCATTATTGGCAAACGAGCTCCAGGTTTCGAGCTTGAACATGCCCGGCGTTGCAATGCCGGCATCGTCCACCGCATAGGGGCCGCCATTGGCAAAGCTTGCGGGCATGGCGGAAAGGCTCAGCGTCAGAGCGCTGATAGCAAAGAGACATTTTTTCATCGGTCTTGTTCCTTTTGATTGGGACCGGTCATGCCGCCGCGGCGGGCAGATCAAGAAGGGCGGTGGCA
>JBKBXK010000271.1:0-3033 GCA_046314095.1 Thermaurantiacus sp.
GGTGTTCCTCGGGGTCGACCGTGCGCAGGCCGCGCCCGACCATCTGGATCATGGTCGATTTGTAGGAGCTCGGCCGCAGCAGCACGACGCAGGAGGTAGGCGGATGGTCCCAGCCTTCGGTCAGCACGGCCACGTTGACGATGACGCGGATCTCGCCCGCGGCATAGGCACCAAGGATCCGGCGGCGCGTACCGGCATCGAGGTCACCATGGATAACGGCTGCCGAAACACTTGCGCCGTTGAAGGCGGCGGCGACGTTTTCGGCATGGGCGACGGTGGAACAGAAGACCACGGTCGGCCGCTCGCTCGCCTTTTCCTGCCAGTGCCGCACGACCTCGTCCGTCACCGGCGCGCGGTTCATGATCTGCGCAACCTCGGTCATGTCGTAGTCCGCCGCGCTCTTGCGCACGGCGCGCAGCTGGTCCTGCACGCCGACATCGATGACGTAGGTGCGGGGCGGAACGAGGTGGCCCGAGGCGATCAGTTCGCCCAGCCGCACCTGGTCGCCGACATTGTCGAAGATCTCGCGCAGCCCCTTGCGGTCGCCCCGGTTGGGCGTCGCCGTGACGCCGAAGATCCGGCAGGCTGGGTTGGCACCCCGGACATGGTCGATGATCCGGCGGTAACTGTCGGCCACTGCGTGATGCGCCTCGTCGATGACCAGCAGGTCCAGCGCGGGCATCGCGGCCAGGTTGGCTGGCCGGGTCAGCGTGGGCACCATGGCGAAGGTGGCCCTACCGGCCCAGCTCTTGGTCTCGGCATCGAACACCGAACTGGAGATTTCGGGCGCGACCCGGCCGAACTTCGCACGGTTCTGCGCAGTCAGTTCGTCGCGATGCGCGAGGATGCAGGCCTTGGCATCGCTGCCCTCGAGGGATTTGGCGACGACCGCCGACAGCGCAATGGTCTTGCCGAAGCCCGTCGAGGCGATGCTGAGGGTATTGCCGTGATCGCAGAGCGCAGCGAGGCTGCGCTCCACGAAGAGGCTCTGACGGGGGCGAAGGCGCATGAATCAGGCCCTCATTGCGCCCAGGAGGGACGACCTGGCACCGGCGATGCAGGTTGCTGCTGGACCGGCTGCTGCGGCGCGGGTTGAACGGGCGGGTGGTAGCCGGGCTGCGCGGCGAGCCCCATGTGCTGGGCGTAATCCCGATGGTCCGGCGTCACCGCGCTGCGGATTTCGTTCTTGTCGTCGCCGGTGGCATCAGTGCCGACGTCGATCCGGGCGAGGAACTCGATCCCGTCCAGATCCCTGAGCCCGTTGATCCGCCGCGCCGCCTGCGCCTGCGGGGACTGGTCCTTGTCGGAAATCCCCCGCGCCGAGTTCAGCATACCGCGGATCATGCTGCGGCCCATGTTGGCCCAATCGGGCCCCTTCGGGCTGTAGAGCCCGATCAGGGTGAAGATCTTGCGCCGGGCAAACTGCCCCTCGGTCACGGTGAACTCGCCGTTCAGGTACACGGCGCCGGTAGAGCCGCGCGTGGCATAGCCCCCGGTCCAGCCCTGCGAGGCATCATCGAAGCCACCGGGGCGGATGGTCAGGCGCACCTTTGCCAGCGTGCCCTTGGGGATGAGGTTGGTGTTGGACTGGGCGTCGTTGAAGTCGTTCCAGGAACCCATGGGGTGTCTCCTTTTGTGGATCAGGATTGCGGATGGGGGTGATCGGCCGCGCCATCAGCGGGCGGCGTGAATGTCAGGCGCCTTGGCGCGGGCGTGCCGGGGGCGCGGATCTTGTCCATCAGCCGCCCGAGATGCGGCTCTTCCACCGGGCCGAGGCGACCGGATCGGTCCTTGGCCGGAAAGCCCCAGGGGTTGATGGTGTGGCAGACGAAGGCGCGGTAGGGATCGCCGCTATCGGCCTTCAGCTCGGCCATGGTGATCACCTCGTCGACGATCCCCGGCAGCTCGAGCCCGGTCTTCGAGCCGTCGATCTGCGGCTGGAAGATGCGCCGATTGAAGTCGTCGAACTTCTCGTCGAGGATCCCCACGAACCAGACGTTGCGACCCCGGGTGTGCTGGAGGTGGGTCAGCCAGGCGATCATCTCGCGCCCGTGCAACCCGTAGGCCCCGCGCACATCCGGCTTGCCGGTCTTCTCCGAGACCGCCTCGGGCTGGCCCTTGCACCATTGGAAGCAGAGCCGCCCCGCCACGGTGATCGAGTCGACGAAGATCGTGTCATAGCGATCAAGCGCGGCGGGATCGCCGAACTTCTGGCAGACGGCGGCATGATGCGCGGGGCTGTAGGGCTGTTCGTCGCGCAGGGCCGGATTGGGCCCGCCGATGAACACCGCGAAATCCCGACACTCCGCCCATGTGCGCGGCCGGATGCTGTCGCCCGGCCAGCCCTCGATGGCCAGATCGCCCGCCTCGAGGTCGATGAACAGCGTGCGGGCCGGGTCGAGCGTCCAGAGCAGGCTTGTCTTGCCGATGCCGGACTTGCCGAAGATGCAGCCCTTGATGCCGCGGGGCTCGGCCAGCCGCTGGTCAGCGGTGATGATGGGAAGCGAGGAGGTCATGCCGCCACCGCCCGGGCAATGGCCGCCGCTTCATGGGGCGCGCCGGTGACAGCGGCGTAGAGCGCGTCCAGCCGATCGGCCTCGGCCAGACACTCGATGCCCTTGCGCCGCATGAAGCGCCGCGCGTCGTCGAGCAGGTCCGGGTCGGCGATCAGGTCCGGGATCGCGACATATTCCGCGGCGCTTTCCACGAAGTAGGACTTGGACCGCAGATCCTTCACGAGCGGCCGGAACGCGGCGCAGGCCTCGGCGAAATCCGCCTGCGCGGGCCCGTCGTCCTGGTTGCGCAAGATGCGCTTCACTTCGGAAATGATCCCCGTGCGCAGCATCCGGTGCGCGCCTTCGGCCCGTGCCTGCGAACAGGTCAGCGGAAAGGCCGCCTCCATGATGTCGTCGGCGATCCGGGGTGCGTTGTTGCCGAGGCGGGAGGCGACCGCCCAGACCGATGCGGCAAAGGCCGCTGACTGGCTATTCTGCATGGAGCCACTCCGTGATTTGCGTGAAACATGCCGCCCCG
>JBKBXK010000272.1:0-3019 GCA_046314095.1 Thermaurantiacus sp.
CATGTTGAAGAAGTCCATCACCCCGCCGGCGGTCTGGCTGAACAGCTGTTCGAGCGCCGTCGGGTCGATGCCCGGAAGCGGAACGAAGGAGCACAGCCGGAACACCACGAGAGCGCCGAGCGTGAACCAAAGGCGCTTCTTGAGGTCGCTCGCCTTGGCGAAGCTGGAGAAGCTCAGCGATGCTGCAAGACTGTCGGCTGCCGAGGCCATTCCTGTTCCTTGCCTAGCCTGCGCTCCGCGCGCAACCGCGTGCGGGCCCGGGGCGGATGATTGCCGGCCATGTGGGGGCATTCCGGCAGGGCGCAATGGCTGCGCCCGGGATGCCCCGCGTCACATGCCGCCGCATGCTCACGCGTCCGCTTGCTCCGCAGACGGTTTCGCCTTGAGGGTGATGGTTCCGCCGGCGGCCTCCACAGCGGCCTTCGCCGCGGCCGATGCGCCGGCAACCGTCAGGTGCAGCGCCGCCTTCAGCTCTCCCTTGCCGAGAATGCGCACACCGTCGCGGCCGTGGGTGAGCACGCCCTTTTCGACGAGCGCAGCGACATCGAGGCTATCGCCCGCGGCGATCTTCCCCGAATCCACCGCCGCCTGGAGCGCGCCGAGGTTCAGTTCCGCCCATTCCTTGCGGTTCGGCTTGTTGAACCCGCGCTTGGGCAGCCGCATGTGCAGCGGCATCTGCCCGCCCTCGAACCCGTCGATGGACACGCCCGACCGGCTCTTCTGGCCCTTCTGGCCGCGGCCGGCGGTCTTGCCGAGGCCGGAGCCGATGCCGCGGCCCACGCGCGTGCGACCTTTGCGGGCGCCCGGATTGTCCTTGATTTCGTTCAGTTTCATCGTTCGCACTCGCTTTCGCTGCAATCGCGCGGAGCAGGCGGCCCGGTCAGGCGCCTGCCTCCTCCACCTTCACCATATGCTGCACACGCTGGATCATGCCGCGCACCTCAGGCGTATCCGGAAGCTCGCGCGTGCGGTGCATCTTGTTGAGCCCGAGGCCGATGAGCGTCGCCCGCTGATCCTTGGTGCGGCGGATGGGCGAGCCCACCTGCGTGACCCGCAGCATCTTCGGCGCCTCGGCCTCTGCCGTCTTTCTCGCTGCCATCATGCCTCTCCTCAGGCCACCTGCGCGTCGGCGTCAGCGACGGCCTCGGCCGGGCTGATGTCACCGCGCCGGGCAAGCAGATCCGCCACCTTCCGGCCGCGCCGCTGCGCGACGGACTTGGGCGAGGATTGCTCGGTCAGCGCCGCGAAGGTCGCGCGCACCATGTTGTAGGGGTTGTTGGTGCCGACGGACTTGGCGACGACGTCGGCCACGCCGAGCGATTCGAACACCGCCCGCATCGGGCCACCGGCGATGATCCCGGTTCCGGCAGGCGCCGAACGGACATAGACTCGGCCGGCTCCGAAATGTCCGGCGCCATCATGATGGAGCGTGCGGCCTTCGCGCAGGGGCACCCGCATCATGCCCTTGCGGGCCGACGCTGTCGCCTTGCTGATCGCTTCGGGCACTTCCCGGGCCTTGCCATGGCCAAAGCCGACCCGGCCCTTGCCGTCGCCGACGACAACGAGTGCCGCAAAGCCGAAACGCTTGCCGCCCTTCACCGTTTTCGAGACGCGGTTGATGTGCACCAGCTTCTCGATGAACTCCTGGCCATCGTCGGCGCCTCCCCCCGGCTCACGCCGGCGCCGGTCACCCCGGTCTCCGCCGCGACCCCGGCCTCCGCGGTCGCCGCCACGGCCGCCCCGGCCGCGCCGCGGCTCTTCAGCCTGCGGGGCCGGCGCCGGAGCTTCCGTTGCCTGGGTTTGGGTTTCATCTGCCATTATCAGAACTCCAGTCCGCCCTCGCGGGCCGCTTCGGCCAGCGCCTTCACGCGGCCATGAAACAGGAAGCCGCCGCGATCGAACACCACCGCGGTGACGCCGGCAGCCTTGGCACGCTCGGCGATGCGCCGGCCGACCTCGCTTGCGGCATCGACAGTGGCGCCCGACTTCGCCGGAAACTCGGTTTCCAGGGTCGAGGCGGCCGCCAGCGTGCACCCTTGGGCATCGTCGATGACTTGCGCGTAGATGTGCTGGTTGGACCGGTGCACCGAAAGCCGTGGCCGGGCGCCCGCCTTCCTGGAGATCTGCGTGCGGACGCGCCGCCGCCGCCGCTCGAACGGGGAGAGCTTCTGCTTCATTACTTCTTTTTCCCTTCCTTGCGGAAGATGTGCTCGCCGCGATACTTGATGCCCTTGCCCTTGTAGGGCTCCGGCTTCCGCCAGCGCCGGATTTCCGCAGCCACCTGGCCCACCTGCTGCTTGTCGGCCCCGGAAATCTCGACCGTGGTCTGGTCGGGCGTCTTGATGGTGACGCCTTCCGGCACTTCGAACTGCACATCATGGCTGTAGCCAAGCTGCAGGCGCAGGGTCGAACCCTGCATGTTGGCGCGGTAGCCGACGCCGGAGATCTCGAGCGTCTTGCTGAACCCCTCCGTCACCCCGGTCACGAGGTTGGACACGAGCGTACGCTGCATGCCCCAGAAGGCGCGGGCGCGCTTGCCATCGTTGGCGGGCTTCACCGAAAGCGCGCCGTCTTCCAGCGTGTAGCTGACATCGTCCATCATGGGCATGGACAGCTCGCCCTTCGGGCCCTTCACCCGGAGCGCGCCTTCCTCCATCACCACCGAGACGCCGGCTGGAATGGTCACGGGCTTCTTGCCGATGCGCGACATGATCAGAACACCTGACAAAGGACTTCGCCGCCGACATTCTGCTGCCGCGCTTCCGCGTCGGAGAGAACGCCCTTTGGCGTCGAGACGATGGTGATGCCGAGGCCATTCTTGACCCGCGGCAGGGTGGTAACGCCGGAATAGACCCGGCGGCCGGGCTTCGAGACGCGGGTCACCTCGCGGATCGCCGGCTGGCCCTCGAAATATTTCAGCTCGATGCGAACGGCCGGATGGCTGCCGTCGAGCGCCTCGCTGGACCAGCCGCGGATATAGCCCTCGCGCTGCAGCACCTCGAGCACGCTGATGCGCAAC
>JBKBXK010000273.1:0-2994 GCA_046314095.1 Thermaurantiacus sp.
GGCGGGGCCTCTGGTCAAGAGGCGCATATGAGTCGGGAGCGCGGACGGCGTCACGCCCTCGCATCCTTTCCTTTGGCAGAAGGCCCTGTCATTCGAGCCGTCGGACGGTGTCGCGTTCGACGGCCAAGCCGGCGACGCGGCTCCGCCGGCCGTGCCTGCGGCGCGGCCGCGGGCGAGGCAGGGCACCGCCGCGGCCGCCGGCGGCTGTTCAGCTTTTCGCACTTTTCGCACTCGTGGCGATGTCTGGCCGGCTAGTCCCCCCATTCGGAGGTGGGGGCGGCAGGCGTTTCGACGAGGTCGGCGTTCAGCATCGGCGGCGCCTCGGGAAGCGCGTCGGCAAGCGCATCGAGCTCGGCGGCGAGCGCCTCCGGGCCGGGGACGGCGGCGGTGGCGTTGCCGGCGCGGAAGGGCGCGGGGCCGACCCGTGAAATCAGCCACATCAGCAGGCGATCCGAGGGGTTGGTTTCCTCGATCACCAGCTCGCCCTCCTTCCAGACGCGGCGGCAGCCGCCTTTCAGCGCCCGTTCGTAGGCGTGGCTGAGGAGGCGACCGCCAGCCTGCTGGAGCGCCATGTCCCACGCGGCGGCAAAGCGCGCGCCTTCGGGCCGGGCGCGGAGATAATAGGCCGAGCGCGCCGTCATGAACACGGCGGCGCTGGCATCGGAAATGGAGCCGGTGATGGCGAGCGTTTCGACGAAGCGGCGCTGCTTTTCGGCGGTCCAGCCGGTGCGCTGGCGGGTGGGAACGAGCGGCTGCGCGGGAGTCTCGGCGGGAGACTGGCCGGGGGTGGTCGCTTGCTGGGGCATGGGCAAAATCCGGTTGCTGTAGGGGGTTCCAGATAACCGAAATGGCCAGTTGTAGGACAGCGGGGGCTGCCCGCGCCGTCAGCGCCCGGCTAGAGCAGGCCGTGGCAGTGCTTGAACTTGCGGCCCGAACCGCAGGGGCATTGCGCGTTGCGCGGCACGGTGCGCTGCCAGCTTTCCGGATCCTCGGGATCGAAAGCGGGGCCGAAGAGATGGGCGACGGCGCGGGCGGCCTCCTTCTCGTCTTCGGAGAGCGGATCGCCAAGCGCGAACACGCCCGGCGCGGGCGCGGTTGCAGTGGCAGCGCGGGCGCCGGTGACACCGATGCCGGCGCCGAACAGGCCCTGGGGCGGCTGCGGCGCAGCGCTGCCGCCGGCCATGGAAAGGAAATCCGGAAGCGAGGGCAGCGGCGGCGGCTCGGGCATGCGGAACTCGGAGTGGGCGAGCCACTTGGTGACGTCCTGGCGGACCTTCACCAGCATCAGCTCGAACAGCTGGAAGGCCTCGCGCTTGTATTCGTTGATCGGCTGCTTCTGCGCGTAGGCGCGCAGGTGAATGACCTGCCGGAGGGCATCGAGGGTCGCCAGATGCTCCTTCCAGTGATGGTCGATCGACTGGATGAGGAAGTTCTTCTCGATGGCCGCCCAGGTTTCGGCGGGCACGGCCGCGGACTTTTCGGCCATGCGCGCATCAAGCTCGGCGTTCACCCGCTCGATGAACATCTCCTGGTCCACCCGGTCTTCGCCGGCCCATTCGGCAAGGGGCAGATCGAGGCCGAGCGTTTCGGAGATCTCGCGGGCCATGGCATCGATATCCCACTGCTCGGGATAGCTGCCCTCGGGCGCGTGGGTCATCACCAGCGATTCGACCGTCTCGCGCCGCATGTCGAGCACCGTTTCGGCGACATCCTCGGCATCCATGATCTCGCCGCGCTGTTCATAGACGACCTTGCGCTGGTCGTTCATCACGTCGTCGTACTGGAGGAGCTGTTTGCGGACCTCGTAGTTGCGCGCCTCGACCTTCTTCTGCGCCGTTTCGATGGCCTTGGAAATCCACGGGTGCACGATGGCCTCGCCATCCTCCAGCCCCGAGTTCATCACCCGGGTGAGGAGATTCTGCTGGCCGAAGATGCGCAGGAGATCATCGTCGAGCGAGAGATAGAAGCGCGACAGGCCCGGATCGCCCTGCCGGCCGGAACGGCCGCGCAGCTGGTTGTCGATCCGGCGGCTTTCGTGCCGCTCGGTGCCAAGCACGAACAGGCCGCCCGCCTCGCGCACGCGCTCGCGCTCGGCGGCCACCTCGGCGCGGATCTCGGCGATGCGGGCCTCGCGCTGCGGCCCTTCGGCGAGGCCCTTCAGCTCGTCCTCGATGCGGAACTCGACATTGCCGCCGAGCTGGATGTCGGTGCCGCGGCCGGCCATGTTGGTGGCGATGGTGACGGCGCCGACCCGTCCGGCCTGGGCGACGATATGGGCTTCCTGCTCGTGGAAGCGGGCGTTCAGCACGCTGTGGTCCACACCCTCGGCCTTCAGGAACTGCGACAGCCGTTCCGATTTCTCGATGGAGACGGTGCCGACGAGCACCGGCTGGCCGCGCTGGCTTGCCTCCTTGATGCCGCCGACGATGGCACGGAATTTGTCGGTCTCGGTGCGGAAGAACTGGTCGTCCTCGTCCTGCCGGCGGACGGGCACGTTGGTGGGGATCTCGACGACGTTCAACTTGTAGATGTCGAAGAACTCGCCGGCCTCGGTGGCGGCCGTGCCGGTCATCCCGGCGAGCTTGGGATACATGCGGAAATAATTCTGGAAGGTGATGGAGGCGAGCGTCTGGTTCTCGGGCTGGATTTCGACGCCCTCTTTCGCCTCGACGGCCTGGTGCAGCCCTTCCGACCAGCGGCGGCCTTCCATCATCCGGCCGGTGAACTCGTCGATGATGATGACCTTGCCGTCTTTCACGATATAGTCGGTGTCGCGGCGGAACATCACGACGGCGCGCAGCGCCTGGTTCAGGTGGTGGACGACCTGGGTGTTCTCGAAATCATAGAGGTTGGCGCCTTCGAGCAGTCCCTCGGTCTCGAGCGCCCGTTCGGCAAACTCCGTCCCCTCTTCGGTGAGGATGACGGATTTCTGCTTCTCGTCCTTCTCGTAATGCTGTGGCTGAAGCGACTTCACGATCCGGTCGACGGCGATGT
>JBKBXK010000274.1:0-2992 GCA_046314095.1 Thermaurantiacus sp.
CGTGTGCAGGCGCGCGACGTTGGACGCGAAAGTGGTGACGACGACTCGGCCCGCGCTGCGCCCGCGCGCGAGCTTCAGGAGGCCCTCGCGGACATCGGATTCCGAGCCGGAAGCCTCGGTGTTGAAGACATTGGTGCTGTCACCCACGACCGCCAGCGTGCCCTTGCCGCCATTGTTGCCAATCGTCGTCAGTTCCTGGGCGGTGGCCGGATCGCCGATGATGGGCCGGTCATCCAGTTTCCAGTCGCCGGTGTGGAAGATGCGGCCGTGGGGCGTGTCGATGATGACGGCATTGCCTTCGGGGATGGAGTGGGCGAGCGCTACGAAGCGGCAGGAGAAGGCGCCAAGCTCCACCGAGCCGCCGAGTGGCACGACGTGAAGCTTTACCCGGTTCTCGATGCCTTCCTCGGCCAGCTTGCGGCGAACGAGGCCGGCTGCGAACGGGGTCGCGTAGAGGGGCACGCCGAGATCGGCGGCCAGATAGGGAACGGCGCCGATATGATCCTCGTGGCCGTGGGTGAGGACGACACCCAACAGATCTTCGCGCCGTTCCTCGATGAAGCTGAGGTCGGGCAGGATCACGTCGACGCCGGGCACCCGCGGATCGGCGAAGGTGATGCCGAGATCAAGCATGATCCACTTGCCCCGGCAGCCGTAAAGATTGACATTCATTCCGATTTCGCCGGCGCCGCCGAGCGGCAGGAACAGAAGCTCGTCGCCGGGGGTCATGCAGTGTCTCCGATGCTGTTGCGGGCGTGGATGCGGATGAGGCCCTTCACCGTCAGGTCTGGATCCACGGTTTCGATGGCGGCGCAGTGGCGGCTGAAGAGGCCGGCGAGACCACCGGTTCCAATCACGCTGGCGGGGCCGCCCAGCTCGGCCCGGATGCGGTTGACCAGCCCTTCGATGAGGCCGACATAGCCCCAGAACACACCCGACTGCATGGCGTGCACGGTGCCCCGGCCGATCACGCCCATGCCCTCCCCCGGCGGCTCGACAGCAATGCGCGGCAGGCGCGCGGCCGCGCGGTAGAGCGCGTCCATGGAGAGGTTGATGCCGGGCGCGATCACGCCGCCTTCATAGGCGCCATCGGCGGAAACGACATCGAAGGTGGTCGCTGTGCCGAAATCGATGATGATGAGCGGGCCGCCATGGTCTGCATGGGCTGCGACCGCGTTGACGATCCGGTCCGCCCCCACCTCTCCGGGATTGGCGAGGCGCACCTCCATGCCGGTCATCACGCCGGGCGCGCCGACCACCAGTGGCTCGGCGCCGAAGGCCCGGCGGGCGAGGCCGCGCAGGTTGAACAGCGTCTGCGGCACGACCGATGCGATGATGACATGGGAAACCGAGGTGCGATCCACCCCTTCCACCTGCATGAGCTGGTGGAGCCAGACGGCATATTCATCGGCCGTGCGCGCGGCATCCGTCTTGATGCGCCAGCGGTGGCGGATCTCGTTTCCCTCGGCGAGCGCGAAGAGGATGTTGGTGTTGCCGACATCGATTGCGAGCAGCATCGACGTCTCAGGCCGGTTGGGCGGCGTGGGTGACATCGCCGGCATGGAGAAGGAGGAGGCGGCCTGCGGCATCGCGAAGGACGAGCTCACCATCGTCGCCCAGCCCCTCGAACCGGCCGCGGGCCGGCCCGGCGGCACCGCTGGTTTCGAGCCAGGTGCCGATGGCGTGGGCGCGGGCGAGCCAGGCCGAGCGGATGAGGGCGAACCCCTCTGCGCGCCAGGAACGGCGCCAGTGGCAAAGTGCGGCATCGAGCTGGATGAGGAAGCTTTCGGGATGAGGCGGCGCGGCGTCGATGGCGTCGGCGAGGGCAATCGTCTGGCGGCCCGGCACCGGGGGGGCAACCGCGAGATTGACGCCGAAACCGGCGGCGAGCACCTCCCCTTCCCGTTCGAGAAGGATGCCGGAGAGCTTGGCGCCGTCGAGCAGCAGGTCGTTTGGCCATTTGAGCCACAGTCGCTGGGCTGGCACGAACTGGGCGCAGGCCTGGTGGAGGGCAAGCGCGGCAACGAAGCTGAACAGGTGCGGCCGGCTGTCTTCGGGGGCGAGGCGCAGGAGGCAGGTGGCGGCGAGGTTTCGCGGATCGCCCGCCCAGTTGCGCCCACGGCGGCCGCGTCCGGCGGTTTGCCGGCGCGCCAGCACCCATTGCCCGTCTGCCAGCGTCGCAGCCTGTGCAAGCACCCAGGCGTTGGTCGAATCGACCTCGTCGAGCAGGATCGGCGAAATCAAAACAGGGCGCCGGCGGCGGTGCGGCTGGCCTCTGTGAGCGGGCCAAGCAGCAGATAGCCGAGCGGCGAGACCAGGACGGCGGCAACCAGCATCATCGCCATGTTGAGCCGGCCCTGCGGCACCACCACCGTTTCGGAGGGCGGATCGAAATACATCAGCTTCACGACCCGCAGATAGTAGAAGGCGGCAATCACCGCGGCGAGAACGCCAATGACCGCAAGCGGCACCAGACCGGCCGCGATCGCGGCGTTGAACACGGCAAGCTTGGGCATGAAGCCGAACAGCGGTGGGATGCCGGCAAGCGAGAGCATGAAGCTGGCCATGGCGAAGGCCAGGAACGGCCGGGTCTGCGCGAGGCCCTTCAGATCGTCCATGGTTTCCAGCGGCCGCCCGTCAGCATCGGTAAGGCCGAGCAGCGCGAGAAAGGCGCCGAGCGTCATCACCAGATAGACCGCGAGGTAGAAGAGCGTGGCGGAGATGCCAGCCGGCGTGGCGGCGGCCAGACCAAGCAGCATAAAGCCGACATTGTTGATCGAGGAATAGGCAAGGAGGCGCTTGATATTGGCCTGGCCGATGGCGCCGACGGCGCCGAGGAGCATGGAGGCAATCGACAGGAACACCACAATCTGCTGCCACTGGGCAACAAGGCCGCCGAAGGCATCGACGGCAACGCGGATGAAGAGACCGAGCGCAGCCACCTTGGGCGCGGCAGCGAAGAAGGCGACCACCGGGGTCGGCGCGCCTTCAT
>JBKBXK010000275.1:0-2987 GCA_046314095.1 Thermaurantiacus sp.
ATCACTGGTCGAACATCCGGCTCGACGCGCGCCTCGCCGAGGGCGCCCAACTGGTGCGCGTGCTCCGCATCACCACCGCGCATGGCCTTGCCTCCACGCGCGCCCATGTCGCGCTGGGCCCTGCTGCACGGCTCACCGACATTGCCTTCGTCGCCTCCCCCGCGGCTGTGCGCACCGAAACCCATGTCAGTCTCGAGGGCGAGGGCGCGCACGCCGAGGTCAATGGCGTGCTGCTTGCCACCGGCTCCGCCGCGCTCGACTCCGTCACCCGCCTCAACCATGTTGTGCCAAACACCTCCTCGCGGCAGACTTGGCGGCTCGTCGCCACCGAAACGGGCCAGGCGGCGATCGCCGGCGGCGTTGCGGTTGCCCGCCATGCGCAGAAAACCGATGCCGAACAGTCGCTGCGTGGCCTTCTGCTCAAGCGCACCGCGGCCGTGAACTTGAAGCCGGAGCTGGAGATCTTCGCCGACGATGTCAGCTGCGCGCATGGCTGCACGGTTGGCGAGATCGACCCGATGCAGCGCTTCTATCTTGAATCCCGCGGCCTTCCGCGCAGCCGCGCACAGGCGCTTCTCATGCAGGCCTTTGCCGCCCAGGCGCTGGAGCCGCTTGGCGATCCGCGCCTCCACGAGCCGCTGGCGGCCGATCTCGCGCGCCGGCTGGAGGCGCTGGCATGATGGCCCTTCCGCACGCCACCCACCATCTGGCCTCGAACCTGCTCGACCTCCGCGGGGAGTTCCCGGCCGTTCCAGAGGGCTGGGCCTATCTGGATGCCGCTGCCACCAGCCAGAAGCCGAGGGTCGTCATCGAGGCCATCCAGCGCGCCTATGCCGAGGATTACGCAACCGTGCATCGCGGGGTCTACGCCCGCTCGGCGCGGATGACCGAGGCCTATGAAGCCGCCCGCGAGCGAACGGCGCGCTTCCTCCGCGTGAGGCCGCATGAAGTCGTGTTCGTGCGCGGCGCGACCGAGGGCATCAATCTTGTGGCGCAAGCCTGGGGTCAGGCGAATGTCGGCGAGGGAGACCGCATTCTTCTCTCCGCCCTCGAACATCATTCCAACATCGTTCCCTGGCGGATGCTTGCAGACCGGGTTGGCGCTCATGTCGATGTCGCCCCGCTCACCGCCGATCACCGGATCGACGAGGACGCGCTTATCGCCATGCTCCGGCCGGAGACGAAGCTGGTCGCGGTTGCCCATCTCTCGAATGTGACCGGCGCGATCGCCAACCTGCGCCGGATTGCGGATGCCGCCCATATCCATGGCGCGCTGCTGCTTGCGGATGGCTGCCAGGCGGCGCCGCGCCTCGCCCTCGATCTCCCCGCGCTCGGCTGCGATTTCTATGTTTTTTCCGGCCACAAGCTCTACGGCCCCACCGGTATCGGCGTGCTTTGGGCGCGCTCGGAAATCCTTGAAGCCATGCCGCCATGGCAGGGCGGCGGGGCGATGATCGAATCGGTCGCGTTCGAGCATGTCACCTATGCGCCGCCGCCGGGGCGCTTCGAGGCGGGCACGCCGCACAT
Organism: Thermaurantiacus sp.; assembly: GCA_046314095.1. Classification (GTDB taxonomy): domain Bacteria; phylum Pseudomonadota; class Alphaproteobacteria; order Sphingomonadales; family Sphingomonadaceae; genus Thermaurantiacus. Next base: position 1,528 of record JBKBXK010000275.1, read on the forward strand.
TGTGGGTGCCGTCGGCCTGCACGCGGCCATCGACTGGGTGGAGCAGGTCGGCCTCTTCGCGATCGAGGCGCACGAGCGGGCGCTGACTGCACAGGCGCGTGACGCGCTCCTTGCCGTGCCGGGCCTGCGCCTGTTCGGGCCGGTGGATGCCGCCGGCATTCTCAGCTTCAACATCGGCCCGGTCCACCCGCACGATGTCGCGACCATTCTCGACGAGGCTGGGGTCGCGATCCGCGCAGGCCACCATTGCGCGCAGCCGCTGATGGCGACCCTGGGCGAGCCGGCGACCGCACGCGCCAGCATGTGCGCCCATGTGACCGAAGCCGATATCGGCCGTCTGGTTGACGGCCTCGAACGGGTCCGGAGGATTTTCGGATGAACGAACAGTCCGCACCACGGAAGTTTGACGTGGAGATCGTCGAGTCGGTGGAGCCGCCACCCAAGGCGCCGCCTCCCGGCCGCATGGCCTCCGACGCGCCCCGCCAGCGGGACTATCTGGACGGGTTTCTTTCGCAGCAGCCCGAAGGTGGTCCGGCGGATGGCGAAAGCCTGAGAGACGCCGTGATAGCCGCCCTTCGCGACATCTTTGATCCGGAAATCCCGGTGAACATCTACGATCTCGGCCTCATCTACGGGGTCGATATCGAGGATGCGCATGTGACGATCACCATGACGCTCACCACGCCGCATTGCCCGGTTGCAGAATCGATGCCTGCCGAGGTGGAGATCCGTGCCATGGCCGTGCCTGGTGTTGCCTCGGCCGAGGTCAACCTTGTCTGGGACCCGCCGTGGGACCCATATAAGATGTCTGACGAGGCCCGGCTCGAGCTGGGCATGCTCTGACGCGAGACCCGGAGAAGATGACCACCGAAACGCTCACCCGCGACCGCCCGCGCCCCGCGCCGCTTTCGCTCACGCCAGCAGCCGAGGCGCGGATCGCGCATCTGATCGCTGCTGCTCCTGGCCCGGTTGCCGGTGTGCGCCTGTCCACCCCCCGGCGCGGCTGCTCGGGGCTTGCCTATGCGCTCGACTATGCCGAGGAGGCGAAGCCCGGCGACGAGGCGATTGCAACGCCCTCGGGCACACTGTTTGTCGACGGCGCCTCGCTGCTCTATCTGATCGGCTCGGTGATGGACTGGGTCGAGGATGATTTCACCGCCGGCTTCACCTTCCAGAATCCCAACTCCAAGGGCAGTTGCGGCTGTGGCGAGAGTTTCACGGTCTAGGCCCGCCCCGGCAGCCGCGGCGGATCGGCCCCTGCCGCGACGCCAGCGACATTGACGCCGCAGCACCGCTCCGCTTGATCTTCGGCCATGCCGAGCCTTTCCGGAGCCCTCCGTCACCTCCGCGAGCGGTTCCTTCTCGCCGTCTCTGACCGGCGGCAGGCGTTCCAGCGCATCCATGACGGCAATCTCTGGGGCACGGAGGAAAGCGTCAGCGGGCCGGGATCGCACCTCGCC
>JBKBXK010000276.1:0-2980 GCA_046314095.1 Thermaurantiacus sp.
AGTAGGCGTGGCGGACGAAGAAGGATTCCTCGTTGTAGTCGGTGTCCAGCATCCACAGGGCGATGCCGTCCGTCCCCTCGCTCTGCACCTCGCCGGTCTGGGGCTTGAACACGTCCACGCCGAAGACCCGGACCCGGATCATGCCGTCGCCCGCCTCCTCGATCTTGATGTCGGGCTCGCCGAAGATCACGAACAGGTTGCCCGCGCCGGTGGCTTTCAGGTCGCCGCCCATGTGCAGGTCGGGGTTCATCCGGGCCTTCAGCACGCGGATGGTCGGCCTTGTCCTCGCCCACTTCTCGCACCAGCCGCTTCGCCAGTTCCAGTTGCACCATGGTTGGCACCAGCCAGTCGGCCTGTTCGGGCAGATGTTCAACCAGCTTATCCCCGGTCGGGGATCCGATCAGCCGTTCGATCCACGCCGAGGTATCGACGAGGATCATCAGGCCCGGTCCGCGCGATCACGGTAATCAGTGCCCGACGCTCCGTGCGCGAGACCTTTCAGCGCGTCCCGCGCCGGGACCGGCACCAGAAGAACGCTTGTGCCCTTGGGGATGAGGGCAAAGGTCAGCCCCACTTCCCAGTGCTGTGCGGCACGGAGCGCCTAGGGGATCGAGATCTGGAACTTCGAGGACAGGGTAGCAGTCTCGGCCAAGATCATACGCCTCGTTGTTCAATAGAGACAACATAAGACAAACACCCCCGAATATCAAGGATCCTGACCCATGGCAAAGAAGCGTGGCTCAGTCCGGCTCGTCGCGGAAGGCGGCCGTCAGGTGCGCACAGAACTCGAAGGCATCGGCGACGCTGGCGCGCGCGGGTTTGGCCGCTTGTCGACGGAGATGGAATTAGCGAACACCCACCTTGCCAGCTTGGCGCGCAAAGCCGGAATTGCGCTAGCGGCGGTCACCGCCGCCGCAGCGGCTGCGGGCGTGGCGATGGTCCGGTCGGGGCTCACCACTGTCGATGCACAGGACACCCTGATTGCCATGTTGCGCGCACCGGAAGGTGCGACTATCGCCGAGATCGTCGCAGCGACGGGCTGGCTCTGTCATACCTTGAGAGGATCAATGTCCGGGGCGCTGTAGAAGAAGCTCGGCCTCACCATCACCTCGGAAAAGGTGGACGGTCGGGGAAGGGTTTACGCCATCCGCTAAACGCCGATCCTCTCGACGCGCACTGAAAAAGATACTATATTCGCACTTCATTCGATGCGCGTCGGGAGACCAGCTATGAACATCACCAAGGACATCAGCCCACTGACCGAGTTCAAGCGGGATACGGCGCGGATGATCGCGCAGATCAAGGAAACCGGTCGGCCGCAGATCCTGACCGTGAATGGCAAGCCGTCAGTCGTCGTGATGGACGCCGCTGCATGGCAAGAGATGCAAGACCAGCTCGACTATGCCGAAACCGTCGCCGCGATCCGCAAGGGTCTGACGCAGGCCCGTGCCGGTGAAGGCACCGAGGCAGGCCAGTTCTTTGATGGCCTCGCCCAGACCAAATGACCACTCCGTTGCCCGTGATCATCTCGCCGAATGCGGCGGAGGATCTGACAGCGTCATGGGTCTGGCTGCGCGACCGCAACCCTAGGGCAGCGGACGAATGGCTGGCGGGCATCCGCGACACCATCCTCGCCCTTGGCGCAATGCCCGATGCGTATCCGATTTCACCGGAATCGCGTGATTTCGACTTGGCCGTCCGCCGTGCGCTTTACGGCAAGGCGACACGCTGGCGTATCTACTACGCCGTCATCGACGGGACGGTGCAGGTTCTGCATGTCCGTCATGGCCGTCGGAGTGACTGGCAACCTTGATCCGCTCGAACAGCTGCCGCAGCACATAGCCACGCACCAGCGACACGCCAACGAAGGTGCGCCCGATGGTCATATGTTCGGTCCTTCCCGTCACGATCCCGAACCACGGGAACACCACGAGCTGCGTCGCGATGGCCAGAACGTAGCCCACCAAGACATTTGTGATCGCTTCGACCAGCGACGTGAGGCGGGATTGCTTCGTGTCGCCACCTCATTGACTGGCCAGCAGTTCATGCGTCTCCGATCCCGGAAGCGCGTCCGGAGGAAGGTAGAGCCAGGTCATTCATGTCACGCGGCGGTCTTGCGCTTGCGCGCAGGTTCGGGTTCGGCGTCCGTTGCCGGGGCATCGTCCGGGGCTAAGGCGTCGTCGCCAAGCCGGTCCGCTTTCACGGTTGCGAAGGTCCGTCCATCGCCATCGAGGATCGCGTGACGACCGGTATCGGCCTGCCAATGTTCGACGGCCACGTTGATGTAGGCCGGGCTGATTTCCATCGCGAAGACGCGACGACCATTGGCCTCGCCCGCCATGATCTGCGAACCCGAACCGCAGAACGGCTCGTAGCAAAGCCCACCCCGCGCCACATGCTGGCGCATCGCGATCCCGAAGGCATCGAGCGGCTTCGGCGTCGGGTGGTCGGGCCGGTCGTCCTTGGCGAAGCTGGGCAGCGCCCATGTCGATGGCAGCGTTTCTTCGGCCACCTTCGGCGGGCGGTTCGGGCGGCGCCAGCCCATGAAACAGGGCTCGTGCTTCCACAGGTAATGCGACCGGGTCAGAACCCGGCGGTCTTTCACGCAGATGATCTGCTGATGGACGAAGGCCCCCGCCTTTTCCCAGCAGGCCTCCAGCATCGCGTGGCGACGCGAGGCGTGCCAGCAATATCCGGCCTCGGCCGACAAGGAAGGCGATCCGGTCACGCTGGCCGAGGCCCGGACCACCACCTTCTCGCACCGGCGCAAGGTGTTCATGGTCTCGACCCCGACGATCCGGGGGCTGAGCCGGATCGAGCGCGAGTTCGAGGCATCCGACCAGCGGCGCTACTTCGTCCCCTGCCCGCACTGCGGCATGATGCAATGGCTGCGGTTCGAGCGGTTGCGCTGGGCGAAGGGAAAGCCGGAAACGGCGGCCTATCACTGCGAGGGTTGCGAACGCCCCATCGCCGGGCTCCG
>JBKBXK010000277.1:0-2978 GCA_046314095.1 Thermaurantiacus sp.
TCCGCAATCCGGCCTCACCCTGCGTGCGGGACTGGCGGAAACTCTCGGCGGATCTGACGTGCCGAATGGGCATCGGTTACATTCCCCTGCGACCGATCGCGACTGCGCGCGCGATATCCGCCGCAACCTGGGTTCTCGATTGCCGGAAGCTCTCGGCGTCGCGGGCGTTGATGGTGACGTTGACGGTCGAGGCACCCGTCTGGCCGTACCCTGCCGCCTCGCGCCGGGAGAGGACGCGCTCCCCGCGTTGCAGGATCGCGGGCACCTCATCCGGCCGCAGACCGGCCCAGCCGCCATTGTGCATTCGGGGCGCGCCCGCGAAGGCCAGCGCCGGGACCATCCGGCCGGTGCCAGCGGCACCGACCGAGCCGCCCGCATGCAGGATGTTGGCGAAAATCCCGCCCGCCCCGCCGAGGGCGCCGGCAAGCGCATTGGCGATGGGGCCGAGGATGAAGCGCCGGGCCGCGAGCTTGGCCAGATCGGCGATCATTGACGCGACCAGATCGCGGAAATCGAGCTTTCCGGTCTTCACGAAGTCGCCGATGGCATTCTCCGCGCTCTGGAAGGCGCCCACCAGCGCGTTGCCGATGTCCGCGCCGATCTCGCGCGCCTTGGCGGCATAGTCGGCGAGGGCTGCCGTGACGGCTTGCCAACCGGTGAGGGCCGTGTCCGCGCCTTGGGCTGCAGCCGCCCCCGCGTCGCGTGCGGCACCGCCAGCACCCTCGGCGGCGGTGGCCGTGTCGTTCAGCCCGGCCGTGAGAGCATCGGCAGAAGCAGCCGCTCCCGCGAGCGCCGTCTCTGCCTCGGTTCCGGTGCCGATCACCGCATCCTTCAGCGCCTGCCAGCTGGCCAGCGGCCGACCGGCAGCATCAGCCAGCATCCCGGCCGCTTCGCGATAGCCGTCGGCCCGGGCGCGGGCGTCCTCGGCCATCGCGCCAAGCCCGAGGTCGGGCGGTTCCAGATAGGTCCGCGCGAGGGCCGCCGAGAAGGCATCCGCGGCCGCCGCACCGGCGGCCGTTGCGGCACCCTCGAACGGATTGCCGATGCGGCCGAGTTCCACCGGATCGAGAATGCCGATCCGCACGCCGCCTTCGCCGGTGGCCCATTCGGGCAGCAGCGCCAGCGCGGCGTTCAGGGTTTCGATGAAGCTGTTGATGCGGGTGACGACGCCGTTCAGCATCGCCTCGACGCCCGAGATCAGACCGTTCGCGGCCTGGAAGGCAAAGTCGCCGATGGCCCCGGGCAGACTGCTCCAGATGGCGACCGCTGCGTCATAAGCCCCCTGGAAGATCGCCGCCGTCCGGTCGCCGAAGCCGACCACGCCCGCGATGGTGCCCTCGAGGGCCGACAGTCCTGCCGCCTTCAGCCCCTCCCATCCGGCCGCCATCCGCGCGAGGGCCGCGTCCAGCGTGAGACCCATGCGCGACCAGACTTCGCGCACAAGATCGCCGAGGAGACGGAACGCCTCGCCCACGCCGCCGACCCGGGCCACCAACTGCGAGAACTGATAGACGAGTTCCCCCACGCCGACGATCAGCGCCCCGATGCCGGTCCGGATCAGCGCACCGCGCAGGAACACGAGTGCGGTGGCAACGCCGCGCACCGACAGGGCGGCAGCCGCCATGCCAGCGACCCAGCGCCCGGCCATGACGGCTGCGAAGGTCGCGGCATAGGTGGCCATCCGCCCGAGGTTGTCGAAGAGCGCCGTGATCGCCTGCCCGATGGGACCGGTCGCCCGCGCCATGTCGGCGAGTTTTGTGGCGATGGTCTCGAGCGCCGGGGCGACGGCGACGGTCAGGCGGTTGACGAGGCCGGTCCAGATCAGGCTCAGCCGCGCAATGGCGTCGCCCGTGCGCTCGATCTGGGCCGCATCCGCCGCGCTGACGGCCACGCCGAAGTCCTGCACGTCGCGCGCGGCATCGCGCAGCGTGGCGCTGTCGATCCGCAGGAAGGCCAGTGCCGCCCGGTCGCCGAAGAGGTCCGAGGCCACGGCCGCCCGTTCGGCCTCGGGCACATAGCGGGCCAAGGCGTCCTGAATGGCGACGATACGCTGGTCGAGCGGCAGCGCCTGCAACTCGGCGGCCGTCAGGTTCAGCCGCCGCAATGCGCCGACCGCCGCGCCCGAGCCGCTGGCGGCCTCCGACAGGCGGGTGGTCAGCTTCTTCGTCGCCTGCTCGATCTCGCCCATCGAGACGCCCGCCAGTTCCCCGGCCCAGGTCAGGGTCTGGATGCTCTCGACCGTGGTACGCATCGATTGCGCGAGCTTCGCCTGCGCATCGATGTTGGCGAGGCCCGAGCGCACCATCGCCACCCCGGCCGCAGCCGCCGCCGCAGCGACAGCCGCCAGCGCAATTCCGGCCCGGCGCGCGAAGCTCGCGAGGCGCGTGTTGGCCAGTTCCATTTCGGTGGACAGCCGGCCGAAGCCCTTTGCTCCGGCCTCGCCGATGCCCTCCAGTTCGGCGCGCACCTGGCGGCCGCCCACGGCGGCAAGCCGGACGGAGACGCGTTTCTCGGCCATTGTGGCGTTCCTTGCTTTTCCGGGCTTTCGTTCTTACGTTTGTGGCATCGATCACGGAGGCGTATGATCATGCCCGAGACGGCGACCCTGTCCTCGAAGTTCCAGATCTCGATCCCGAAGGCGATCCGGGCGGCCCAGCATTGGGAAGCCGGTCTGACCTTCGCGTTCATCCCCAAGGGGACGGGCGTTTTGCTTGTACCGGTTCCAAAGCGGGAGTCGCTGAAGGGCCTCGCCCGCGGGGCTTCGGCAACCGACTACCGCGACCGGACAGATCGGTTCTGATGGTCCTCGTCGACACCTCCGCATGGATCGAATGGCTGATCGGTTCGGCCACGGGCGACCGGCTGGCCGAACAGCTGCCGGATCAGGCCGACTGGCTGGTGCCGACCATGGTGCAACTGGAACTCGCCAGATGGCTGACTCGCGAGGTCGGCGAGGACAAGGCGGATCGGGTGATCGC
>JBKBXK010000278.1:0-2925 GCA_046314095.1 Thermaurantiacus sp.
GAGATGGATCCCGGACTCAAGCACCGCCTCAGCCACCGCGGCCAGGCCCTGGCCCGGCTGCTGGAGCGCCTGCGCGAAAATCCCATCCAGGAACAACGGCACTCACGGAGATAAGCGGAGAGAATCAGGAGGTCACGGAGCACGCTCCAGGAGATTTTCTCCGCCTTTCTCCGCCCTTCTCCGCTTTTCTCCGCGTCCTCCGTGCGTGCTTTTTCCTCCGTCCGCAGCCCATGTCGCTGATCCCGCCGCCACTGTCGCTGTACGTGCATATCCCGTGGTGCGTGCGCAAATGCCCGTACTGCGACTTCAACTCGCACGGGCAGCAGGGCGCGCTGCCGGTGGACGAATACGTCGATGCGCTGATCGCCGATCTCGATCAGGACCTGCCGCTGGCCTGGGGCCGCACCGTGCACAGCGTGTTCTTCGGCGGCGGCACGCCCTCGCTGTTCCCACCCGGGGCCATCGGCCGCATCCTCGACGCGGCCTCGGCGCGGCTGCGCTTCGCGCCCGGGCTGGAGGTGACGCTGGAGACCAACCCCGGCACCGCCGAGCATGGCCGTTTCGACGGCTACCTGCGTGCCGGCGTCAACCGCATCAGTTTCGGCGTGCAGAGCTTCGACGACGGCTGCCTGCAACGGCTCGGCCGCATCCACGACAGTGGCGAAGCCGAGCGCGCGGTGAAGCTGGCGCAGGACGCCGGCCTCGACAACATCAACCTCGACCTGATGTACGCCCTGCCCGGTCAGGATCCGGCCATGGCCGAGCGTGACGTCGAGCGGGCCGTGGCGCTGGCGCCCGCGCACATCAGTCACTACCAGCTCACGCTGGAGCCGAACACCGTCTTCCATGCCCGGCCGCCGCCGGACCTGCCCGACGACGACGCGGGCTGGACCATGCAGGAACGCTGCCAGGCCCTGCTCGCACAGACCGGCTACGCCCAGTACGAGACTTCGGCGTATGCCCGGCCCGGCCGGCAGTGCGCGCACAATCTCAACTACTGGCGCTTCGGCGATTACCTGGGCATCGGCGCCGGCGCGCACGGCAAGCTCAGCCTCGGCGCCAGCGGCGAGATCCTGCGCCGCTGGAAAGTGAAAAACCCGCGCGACTACCTCGCCAAGGCGGCGAGCCAGGCGCGCATCGGTGGCGAGGAACGGGTCGCGCCGGCGCAGCGGCCGTTCGAATACATGCTCAACGCGTTGCGTCTGATCGAAGGCTTCGCACTGGCCGACTTCGAGGCGCGCACCGGCCTGCCGCGCGCGGACATCGCCGACGAACTGGCGACCGCCGTCGGCCGCGGCTGGCTGTCCGTCGATGGCGAGCGCATCGTGCCGACCGAACTGGGCCGGCGCTTCGCCAACGACGTGATCACGCTGTTCCTGCGCTGACCGCGCCGTTCCCGCGCCGGACGGGCATGCACAATGCGCACATGCGCAATGCCGTCACGCTCACCTGCCCGTTCTGCGGCGAACGGTTCCAGACGCTGGTCGACCTCGCTGAAGGCGAGGCCGAGTACGTCGAGGACTGCCCGGTGTGCTGCCGGCCGATCCGGCTGCGCCTGCACGTCGACGACAGCGGCGAGTTCAGCGGGCTGGATGCCGGGCGCGACGATTGAGCGCACTTCCGGCCCTGCCCCGCCTGCCGTACACTGCGCGCCGCCCAAGGTGCTCGGGAAGCCGGTGAGAGTCCGGCGCTGCCCCCGCAACGGTAAGCAGGCGTAGTCCGCGCAAGGCCACTGGAAGCGATTCCGGGAAGGCCGCGGACGTGAGGCGCAAGCCTCCCCTGCCAGCCCGGAGACCGGCCTTGCGGCATGACTGGCGCGTTGCGGTGGGCGACGGCGCGAGCTTCGGCCGTCCTCTCTCCCGTGCCGTCGTTTCGCCCCTGCCCACCCGACGCACTCCCTGAACGCGGGTGAGCGCAGGAGGCTCGATGAAACCCACTCTTTCCCATTCCCTGCTCGCGGCCGGCATCGCCGCAGCACTGTCATTGCCGTTTTCCGCCGCCACGGCCGAACCGGTGCGCCAGCCGCAGGTGCTGGTCACCGCCAGCCGCCACGCGCAGAACGCGGACGAGGCGCTGGCCAGCGTCACCGTACTCACACGCGAGGACATCGAGGCCAGCCAGGCGCCGGACCTGATCACCCTGCTGTCTCGCCAGGCCGGCGTCGACGTCGCCCGCACCGGTGGTCCGGGCTCGGCCAGCACGCTGTTCCTGCGCGGCAGCAACGCCAACCACACCCTGGTGCTGATCGACGGCATCCGGGTCAACTCCACCGGCCAGGGCGTGTTCGACTTCGCCCACCTGCCACTCGACCAGATCGAGCGCATCGAACTGGTGCGCGGCCCGCGCGCCGCGCTGTGGGGTTCGGACGCGATCGGCGGCGTGCTGCACATCTTCACCCGTGACCCGGCCGCCACCTCGGTACGACTGCGCGGCGGCCGCTACGGCCGTGCCGAAGGCAGCGCCACGCTCGGCCAGCGCGGCGAGCGCGGCGGCTTCGGCCTGACCGCCGGCTACGGCCGCCTGCGCGGCTTCTCGGCCACCAACGAGGACAGCTTCAGCTTCGACCCGGACGACGACGGCTACCGCAACCGCAACCTGAGCCTGCGCGGCGACGTCGCGCTCGGCAGCCAGCGGCTCGGCTTCCACGCGCTGGCCACCGATGCCGACGTCGAGTTCGACCGTGGCGAAACCGCCGCCCGCAACGCCTCCGGCGGTCTCACGCTCGGCGGCGAGCTGGGCGCAGGCTGGTCGCACCAGCTCTCGCTCGGCCACGCCCGCGAGGACCTGGACACGCCGGCCTTCGGCAGCCGCTTCGAAAGCCGCCGCCACAATGCCGACTGGGTGAACAGCTTCGTCCTCGGCCACGGCGTGCTCAACGCCGGCCTGAACTGGCAGCACGAAAGCGGCCTGTCGCTGTCGCAGTTC
>JBKBXK010000279.1:0-2919 GCA_046314095.1 Thermaurantiacus sp.
GAGACGAAGTGCTTCAGCTTTTCGGACGCCTGCGCCGGGCAGACGAGGCCGCCGGTACAGCGGCGCACGGCATCCGGACGACCCGTCTTGCTGTTGATCTCCCGCACCGCATGGCTGCCGCAGGCCGGGCACACAACGGGGAAGACAAAGGCCGTGGCATCCGCCGGGCGGCGTTCCAGATCCACCGCAATCACCTGCGGAATCACGTCCCCCGCGCGCTGGATCTGCACAGTGTCACCGATGCGCAGGTCCACGCCAGCACGGATCGGCTCGCCATCGGTGCCGATGCCCTTGATGTAATCCTCGTTGTGCAGCGTTGCATTGGAGACGACCACACCGCCCACCGTCACCGGCTCCAGCTTGGCGACAGGCGTCAGCGCGCCGGTGCGGCCGACCTGGATCTCGATGTCACGCAGGATGGTATAGGCCTTCTCGGCCGGGAATTTGTGCGCAATCGCCCAGCGGGGCGAGCGGGAGACGAAGCCGAGCCGCTGCTGCAGGTCCAGCCGGTCCACCTTGTAGACGACACCATCGATGTCATAGCCAAGGCTGGCGCGGTCTTCCTCGATGCCGTGATAGACGGCCAGAAGCTCCTCGACGCTGGTGCAGCGGACCATGCGCGGGTTGATGGCAAAGCCCCAGCCGCCGAAGCGGCGGACCATGTCGAACTGGGTGTCACAGGGCACCTCGCTCATCTGCCCCCAGGCATAGGCAAAGAAGCGCAAGGGGCGCGAGGCGGTGATCTCCGGGTTGAGCTGGCGCAGGGAGCCGGCCGCCGCATTGCGCGGATTGGCAAAGACCTTGCCGCCATTCCCGGCCATGCGGGCATTGAGGGCCGCAAAATCCGCGTGGGACATGTAAACCTCGCCGCGCACTTCCACCACCTCCGGCACTCCGGCGGGCAGTGCGTGGGGAATATCGGCGATGGTGCGGGCATTGGCGGTCACGTTCTCGCCCACAGCACCGTCACCGCGTGTCGCAGCACTGACCAGAACACCCTTCTCGTAGCGAAGCGACAGGGACAGCCCGTCAATCTTCGGCTCGGCCGTCACGGCAAGCTCGCCCATCAGCGGATCGAACTTCAGGAAGCGGCGGACCCGGCCCACGAAATCGCGCACATCCTCGTCGGCAAAGGCATTGTCGAGGGACAGCATCGGCAGCGCATGGGTGACCTTGCCGAAGCCATCGGCAGGTGCTGCTCCCACCCGTTCGGACGGGCTGTCGGTCCGCATCAGCTCCGGAAAGCGCGCCTCGATGGCGGCGTTGCGCTGGCGCAGGGCATCATAATCCGCATCGGAAATGACCGGCGCATCCTCGCCGTGATAGCGCGCATCATGGAAAGCAATCTCGCTGGCGAGCCGCTGCAACTCGGCAGCCGCCTGCTCAAACGTCAGGGTCTCGACGGCGGTGTTGGCGTTGGAGCTGTCAGTCCCGGTCATGGCAGTCTTCCACAAAGCGGCAGCCCGAGGGTCAAAGGCCCGGCCGCCAAAAAAATCATACACCGATGGAACCGGAAGCGGGGCGACCGTGTTCATCTCCTGAACGGACGATTTAAAGCCAGATGAAAGAGAGTCCAAGATGCTCGCAGGCAACAATTCAGCAAAGCTTCGCTTTATCAGCGGTAATGCCGGATGGTTCGTAGCCGGTGCTCTCGCTGTAGCTCTGGCCGGCATTGCCCTCTACGCTGCGCAAGGCGGCTTCGGCAAGGAAGACAAGACTGTGATCGAGCTGTCTATCCCGAATGTGGGTCAAAGCAAGATCGAGCTGCCGAATCTGCAGGAAGGTCCGATGACAACGCCGACGACACGGGAGTAATCCCCGCACAAGGCGGACGCAAACCCCTCCAAGTCAGGTGAAACACCCCCGCACCTGGCCTTCATGGCCCACGCTCCACGCAAGCCCCCAACTCAGCCCGGAGCGTGGGTCATGAGCTTTTCAGCCGCCGCACGGGCTTCATCGGTGATGACGCTGCCCGCCAGCATCCGGGCGATTTCCTCGCGCCGGTGCGCATCCTCAATCGGGGTGATGCGGGTGGCCACCCGGTCCTCGGCAACCGCTTCCTTCGAAATCAGCAAATGACCATTGGCACGGGCTGCAACCTGCGGCGCGTGCGTCACCGTCAGCACCTGCACGGAGCGGGCAAGCCGCGCAAGACGCAGGCCGATGGCCTCGGCCACGGCACCACCGACGCCGGTGTCAATCTCGTCGAACACCAGCGACGGAACCGATCCGCTGTCGGCCAGCGACACCTTGAGCGCCAGCAGGAAGCGGGACAGCTCGCCGCCTGAGGCAACTTTCATCATCGGGCCGGGGCGCGTGCCGGGGTTGGTCTGCACCCAGAACTCCACCGTATCGATGCCGCTTGCCGACCGGTTCTCCGGGTCACTGGTCATCTCGACGATGAAGCGCGCCCGCTCCAGCTTCAGCGCCGGAAGCTCGGCAGCAACAGCCGCCTCCAGCGCACGGGCGGCCGTGGCGCGGCGGGCGGAAAGGTTTGCCGCGAGGCCATCAAAGGCCTTGCGTGCCGTTTCAGCGGCCGCCGCCAGCGCATCCAGCTTTTCCTCGCCTGCATCCAGATCGTTGAGATCTGCAGCCATCTTCTGGCGCAGGGCCGGCAGCTCATCCACCTGCACGGAAAACTTGCGGGCCGCAGCGCGCAGGGCAAACAGCCGCTCTTCGGCGGCCTCCAGCTCGCGCGGATCGAAATCCGTCTCGCGGATGGCAGCTTCAAGACCGGAACGCGCTTCCTCGAGGTTGTCGAGAGCCGTTGCCAGCGCAGCCACCGGACTTGAGAGCAGCTTCGGCGCCTGATCGGCCTTGCGCTCCAGACGGCGCAGGAGGCTGGATAATTCCGGGATTGGCGACGCACCGCCGTTCAGCGTTTCATATGCCTCGTTGAGGTCGGTGGCGATCTTCTCC
>JBKBXK010000280.1:0-2915 GCA_046314095.1 Thermaurantiacus sp.
GGTCACGCATTACCAGCGTACGGGGCCGGGCCTCGATCCTGCCGAAGTGGAGCGCCAGCTCGACAGGCTGATCATGCCGGGGCTCGGGGGCGACGGGATGCCCGGAATGCCGAGCTTCGAACCACCGCAGATGCCGCGCTTCGACTGACGCAAGAAACCCTCCCCGCGCGAGCGGGGAGGGTGCTGGTGACGCAGTCTTGGCTGGGTCAGACGAAGACGCTGCCTTCTGCTTCGCCAAAGGCTGCGTGGTGCGCGTTGGCGAATTCGTCCAGCGCGCGCCCCTCGGCTTGCGCCGCCGCCACGAGGTCCGGTCGGCTGGCGACGTAGGCCTCTGCGGAGTAGGCTTGTGCCGGCGGAGCATGCTCCGCGACCGGCGCGATGTGGGCCTCTCGACCCTCGAGGGCGCCGTAGGTCTGGTAGTGCTCGATGCCCGAGCCGCCGCCCGAGGCAACCGCTGCTGCGACATCCGGATTGGCCGCGAGATAGGCCTGCTCGTCGAAGAAGCCGCGGCCCTCGCCCTGGCCGTGGCGCTCGAAGTGCCCGAAGGCTGAGTCCATCGTGCCGTTGGCGATGGCGGCTGCGACATCCGGATTGGCCGCCAGATAGGCCTGCTGGTCAAACGCCCCGCCGTAGCCGTCCTGCGGAACCGGGACGCCCGCCGGAGCCATGGAGCGGCCCTCGTGCTGGCCGAACTGCACCCAGTGATCGAGCGCGGTGCCGTGGCCCGCCGCGACATGGGCCGCGACGTCCGGATTGCCCGCGAGATAGGCCTGCTGGTCGAAATACGGCGCGCGCCCCTCGTCGAAGCCGAAGGCCTCGTAATGCGCCCGCGCGTTGATTTCGCCGCGCGCCACCGCCGCGGCGACATCCGGGTTGAGCGCCAGATACGCCGCCTCGTCGAAGGAGGCGATGCCGAAGACGCGTCCCTCGGCGCGGGCCCGGGCGAAGGGATCGCTCGAGAAGCCGCGGCCTTCATGGACCCCGAAGTCGAGGTAGTGCTGCATGGCCTGCATCAGGTTCGCGCCGATGGCGTTCTGGACGTCGGGGTTGCCGGCCAGGTAGCCGAACATGTCAAACAGCGGGCGCTGCGCCAGGATGTCGAAGTTCTCCATGGCGTGGTCGAGGATGCGCTGGGCGTCGAAGCCGCCGAAGCCGCGTGCCAGATCAACGTCGCCGCCCACCATCATGGCCGACATCAGCCCGAAATCGCCAAACATCGCCGCCTGCACCGGGTCGCGGAACTGGTGCTTCCCGGCGATCAGCGGGTTGTTGAAATGCGCGCTGACATGGTCGTGGCCCTTCTGGAAATCGCCGAGAGTGGGGTACCGGAAGACCGTCATCGCGCCGTCGACTTCCATCAGCCCGGTCGATGCGGGAGTGACGTAGCGCACCTCCTGCACGAGGCCGAGCTTTTCCGCGACGATGTCGAAGAGCGGATCGCCGAGGTTGGCGCTGATCCCCGCCTGCTTCTGCCCGGCGAGGAACTGGCGGGCGAAGGCGGGGTCGATCTCGCGGTCCTGCATCATGCCGTCGGGCTGCCAGCGCTGCACGAACTGGTCGCGCACGCTGATGCTGCCGGGCAGATTTCCGCTGCCGTCGCCGGACCAGTCGTTGAACCCCTCGTAGCCGAAGGCGCCCTTGAGATAGAACTTGCCGTCCTGCTCGTAGATCATGCCGGAATAGTTCTTGGGCTCCATGCCGTCGGCGTCGAGGTAGTAGCGGTATTCCTCTCCGGAGATGCCGTATTCGACCCGCACCTCCTCGCCGTTGATCATGGTCGAAAGGTCGATCTTGCTGGGCTTGCCGGTGATGCTCATCATCAGCTGGGCGAAGGCGATCGAGGCGGTGACGGGGGCGAGCGGCCCGCTGGCGGCGATGCCGGCGATGGTGGCGGCCGCCTGCATGCTGTAGCTGACATAGGGGTTGACGTCGAAATAGCTCATCACGTCCACCGCCACCTGGACCAGCGCCGCCGGCCCCGGCTTGCTCGCATACTTGTAGAGCGAGAACCCGGTATTGGCGAGGCGGGCCCCATTCTGGACGTCCTCGTTGCCGAAGCGGCCGGCCATGCCGAGGCCGAAATTGAGGATGCCCATGGTGGAGTGGTCGAGATACAGGTTCGCGCCGCTCTGGATCAGGCTGACCTTGTCGGCCATCCCGCGCTGCCCCGTCATCTGCAGCAGCGAGCTCAACGGACCCAGAAGCCCGACGAGATCCTGCTTCGTCAGGTTGTGCTGCTCCATGAAGGACTGCGTCGTGGCAAGGTTGCCGTCGGCGCCGACCACGAAGTCGCTGCCCTGGGAGCCGGTGATGATGTCGCTGCCGAGGGAGGATTTGTTGTCGGGACCCTTGAGGGATTTGAAGAGATCCTCCGCGTCGAACGGTGCGGTGAAGTTGCCGAGCTTCTCCTTGAGGATGACATCGGCCCAGTTGCGCGCGAGGCCTTCGACGGTCGATCGTTCGTTCATCGGGAGTTCCCGAACGATGTCGGCCACCTCTCGAGCCATCTCTGCCGGGCTGAGGGTCGTCGAGCGAAGCTTGATCTTAATTCTCGTAAGCGCAGCATCACGGCGCTCGGCTTCAGCCTGAATTCGGTCAACCACGCTCTGGGGCGGGGGCCCCATCACTGTGGGTGAAGACGCCGAAGCCGGTGGCGTGGTGGGCTGCTGCGTCGGCTGGCCAGTGTTCGTGGCCGGGGTCGTCGAGGGCTGGGGGCTCGTCGTCCCGGTGCCGGTCGTCGCCGTCGTGGCGTTTGGATCGTGATAGTCATTCGCATTCAGGGAGGGCTGCGTCATGGGCGTTCCGGGCTGCGGCACGATGACGTTGGGGGCGGGGGCCTGGCTCGGCTGCAGCGTCACGGGCGGGAGGCCCGGCACCTCCAGAACGCCGCCGGTATTCGCATCGCGTACCGCGCC
>JBKBXK010000281.1:0-2900 GCA_046314095.1 Thermaurantiacus sp.
CTCGAGGCTGCCCACCGAAGATCTGGGCGACCTTGTGGACCGCATCGATGCCGACACCTCGGCCGTGGTTGTGCAGTATCCGGACGTCTTCGGCCATGTTGCGGACCTCTCTGCGCTGGCCGAGGCCTGTCATGCAAAAGGCGCGCTTCTCGTCGTCGTGGTCACGGAGGTGGTGGCGCTGGGCCTGATCAGGTCGCCCGGCGAGATGGGTGCGGACATCGTCGTCGGCGAGGGCCAGTCTCTGGGTGTCGGGCTGCAGTTCGGCGGGCCGCATCTGGGGTTGTTCGCAACGCGTGAGCGCTTTGTGCGGCAGATGCCCGGGCGGCTGTGCGGCGAAACGGTGGATGCCGAAGGGCGGCGCGGGTTCGTGCTGACATTGTCCACCCGCGAGCAGCACATCCGGCGCGAAAAGGCGACCTCGAACATCTGCACCAACTCCGGTCTGATGAGCCTCGCCTTCACCATCCATCTGGCACTCCTTGGCGAGAAGGGGCTTCGGCATCTGGCGGCGCTGAACCATGCGCGGGCCTGCGAGACGGCGGAGCGGCTCGCTGCCATCCCCGGCGTGAAGTTGTTGACCGATTGCTTCTTCAACGAGTTCGCGCTGAAGCTGCCGATTCCCGCGCGCCAGGCCGTGCGCGACATGGCGGAGATGGGCGTGCTGGGCGGCGTGAGCGCCGGCCGGCTCTGGCCGGACGTTCCCGAGCTGGAGAATGTCCTCCTGGTCGCTGCAACGGAGTGCGTATCGGCGGCGGATATCGATGCCCTTGCACGGGCGCTCACCGAAACGGCTGGAACGGAGTATAGCGGCGCATGACGATGGTGCAGCAGGGCCGCCCCACGGCGGCCGCCCCGCGCGCGGGTGACACGTCTACCTTCACGGGCAACCGGGCCCTGATGCTCGAAGAGCCGCTGTTGTTCGAGCGCGGGCGGCCCGAGACGAGCGGTGTCGATCTGGAGCCCGTGCCGGCGCATCGGCCTCGCATCGGCAAACTCGCGCGCACGGCTGCGATCGGCCTGCCGGGCCTCTCTGAAGGCGAATGTGTGCGGCACTTCACCCGCCTCTCCCGCCAGAATTATGCAATCGACATGGGGCTGTTTCCGCTCGGCTCGTGCACGATGAAGCACAATCCGCGGCTGAACGAAAAATTGGCGCGGCTGCCGGGATTTGCCGACATCCATCCGCTGCAGCCGCAGGACACGGTGCAGGGTGCGCTTGAGCTGATCCATCGCCTTCAGCACTGGCTGCTGCAGCTGACCGGCATGGCGTCTGTCGCCATGAGCCCCAAGGCGGGCGCGCATGGAGAACTGTGCGGCATGCTGGCCATTCGCGCTGCGCTGGAGGCGCGCGGCGATGCGCGCGAAGTGGTGCTGGTGCCGGAATCGGCGCACGGCACCAATCCGGCCACAGCCGCATTCTGCGGGTATCGGGTGGAGAGTATCCCGGCCAATGATCGCGGCCGGGTCGATCTCGAAGCGCTTGTTGCGCGCCTCGGGCCGGATGTGGCTGCAGTGATGATCACCAACCCCAATACCTGCGGCCTGTTCGAGCCGGACATGAAGCGGATCGCGGATGCCGTGCACGCCGCCGGCGGGTTCGTCTATTGCGATGGCGCCAACTTCAACGCCATCGTCGGCCGGGTGCGCCCCGGTGACCTTGGCATCGACGCCATGCACATCAACCTGCACAAGACCTTTTCCACACCCCACGGCGGCGGCGGGCCCGGCTCTGGCCCGGTCGTCTTCTCGCAGGTGCTTGCGCCCTTTGCCCCGCTGCCTTTCGTGGTCGAGGACGTGGGCCGGTATCATCTGGTGGAAGAGGAAACGGCCGGCGCCGAGGATCATGGCCAGTCCTTTGGCCGGATGGTTGCCTTCCACGGCCAGATGGGCATGTTCGTTCGTGCGCTTGCCTACATGATGAGCCATGGTGCCGACGGCCTTCGGCAGGTCGCGGAAGACGCAGTGCTCAACGCCAATTATGTTCTTCGCAGCCTGCAGGATGTGCTGAGCGCGCCTTTCGCCGACAGCGGGCCGTGCATGCACGAGGCGCTGTTCAGCGACGGCTTTCTCGACGGCACAGGGGTGGGCACCCTCGATTTCGCGAAGGCGCTGATCGACGAGGGCTTCCACCCGATGACGGTCTATTTTCCGCTGGTGGTAAAGGGTGCGATGCTGGTTGAGCCGACCGAGACGGAAAGCCGTGCCAGTCTCGACCAGTTCATTGGCGCGATGCGGAGCCTCGCCAACCGGGCGATGGCTGGCCAGGGGGACGCGATGAAAGCAGCCCCTGTTCATGCGCCGCGCGCGCGGCTCGACGAAACCCGCGCAGCGCGTCAGCCGATCCTCACCTGGCAGCCAGCGGTGCCGGAGCAGATCGCGGCCGAATAGCTTCGCCAGGCGCAAGCCTGGACCAATCCGCGTTCATGGCCTGAAACCAGCCGGCTATACTGTGCGCTGGGCAGACGCGCGCCTGCGGCGGACTGCCCATTCCGTTTACCATTTTTCTGTTGCACGGGCCTGTGGGCGGGATTATGGTTTCAGGAAGTTAACGATACAAGTCGTTACCGGGGCAACATGTTTTCTCAAGGAGGGGGCTCTCCCAATGATAAAAGTTTCTGTTTCGCTTCTCGCGGCAACCGCGCTTTCGCTGGGCCTTGGCGGGGCGGCCAATGCGTCCGCAGCGCTTGGTTTTGAATCCAACAATCCGATGGCGCCGGCCTTCGGTCCGCGTACGGCGTCTGGCGGCAGCGGCGATCTCACATGGGTTGCGCAAAGTCTCATCGTCGGCATGACGCCGACGGCTGGTGGCGCGGCGCCGCGCTTTCCCGGGCCGGGTGACGACCCGATTTTCCACGGCAGTCCGTCAAAGTACAGCGGCGTGGTGCCCATCATCATGGACT
>JBKBXK010000282.1:0-2886 GCA_046314095.1 Thermaurantiacus sp.
TGTCGGTGTAATAATTGAACTCCGGACGGCCGGGCTGCATGCCACTGATGGTGGCAGTCGGGTTGGCCCACAGCTGCCGGTTCGATTTGGCGTGCCGGATGTTGCGCATGCGGAAGCTGAGCGTTTCGCCCCGCTGGTTGCACCGCGGCCAGTCGAGATCCTCGACCCGAGGCGGATTCACAAGTCCCTCGCGGGCGGCGATGGTTGCCGAGCCGGTCATGCTCACCACGGATTCGCCGCCGAGATTGTTGGCGATCAACGTCATCGTTCCGTCGCGGATCTGCCGGGTCTCGGTGTTGTAGCAATAGACATAGAGTTCGTTGAAATCCCCGGCCTCCGGCGGAAGGTTCATCGATTCCGGCGGCTGGTACCAGACATTGGCAGGCCGCGCGCCGATCGCCCGGGCAGTGATGACAGGCGGCTCCACGCCGAAGATGGCAAGAAAGAATTGCTGCACCGGGTTGCCGCGCGGCGGCGATCGCTCCCCGCGCACCTCCACGGCATTGATGTCGTTCGGGTCAGCCGGATTGGGCTGGAACCCGTTTGCGGTATCGAAGCTGCCCAGCGTCACATCGGATGCAAGCGTCATGGCGCCGAAATCGCCCGGCACATTCGCAGCCACGAAGTCCACAGCTGCCCCCACCACGTCGCCGCCGTTCTCGATCTCCCAGGCGGCGGCAAGGGTCGCGCCATCGACAGCGATCTGCATGCGGTTCTGCACCATGCGATAATAGCCGAAGTCGACCGCCAGCGCCGTGAAGCCGACGAGCACCGGCACGGTGATGGCGAAGATGGCCGCGACCGCCCCGCGCCTGTTGCCGCCCAGCGCCTGCCAGTTGCGGCGCACCTGCGACAGGCGGCGCTGGATCCCGCTAGTCGACATAGGGAAGCTCCTGCTTGAGCGTGACATCGGCGGTGATCGTCCACGGGCTGACCCGGGTGAACAGGGGCAGCGGGGTCGCCTGCAGCGAACTTGCCTGCACCTGCATCCGGATGAGGTTGGTGGTCGAGTTGAAGGGGTCGCTCTGCACGACATTCACCGTTGCGGAATCCCGCACCCAGGGCGGCAGGAACGCGCGCACATTGGCGCGGGCCTCGGCTTCGTCGATCACGTTGACGGCCATATCGCGGGTGACGATGGTCGCCCCGAACTGCATGGCGCTGTACGCGAAGAAGAGGCAGCCAAACTCGATCGCGCCCAGAAGCAGGAAGGTGAAGAGGGGGGCGATGAGGCCGAACTCGGCCGCAACAGCGCCACGACGATCACGCCGGAGCGATCTCCAACCGGAAGCCTTGAGCGCAAGCATATCCGAACCCTCTCGCCACCCGCGGGAGACAACCCGCACCTTGCTATACGGCCGGACGGAACCCGCGGTTTGACGCGCGGCACATGTCGGTCAAATTGCCACGAAAGTCAATGTTTGGAATGGTCAACAAAAGTTAACCCATGCGAACGAATGTCGCACAGCCGAAATCTGGAAAAGATTCCCGCAGTGGAAAATCAGATCTTCAAGTTGTCCGCCAAGCAGCCTGCAAACCTTGAAGTGCCGCAGCAGGCAGCGACTTGCCACCGCGCACGCGCCGTCTGTGCACGCGTTCCGGCTAGTCGAACAGACACGCCGGCAGCGGCGCGCCGGCAGCCAGCCACCAGGCAACACTGGCTGCGATGCCTGCTACGACGAGGAAGCCGAACGCAGAGGCCATGGCCGGCTGCGCCGCCGGGCCCGGCACGTCCTTGCGGCCAGTGAACATCGGCACAATCAGATCCTCGTCCCGGGCAAGGAAATAAGTGACGACTGCCGTCACATGCAAAGCGGCCAGAACCAGGATCACGTCGAACAGTCGATGGTGCCAGACCCGCGCAAGGTCGGCCGTTTCGTAGGAAACGAGGTAGCTGAGCGGCCCGGATTCCATCCCGTCGACATCATGGGCGATGAGGCCAAGGCCGCACTGGGCCAGCAACACCAGCAGGATCGCCGCAACGCTCCAGCCACCGAGCGGATTGTGGCCGACATGCGCTGTTTGCCCGCCGCGAAGATAGGCCAGGACGGTGCCCGGGCCCTTCAGAAAGCTGCGAAATCGCGCCGTCTCGGAACCAAACAGGCCCCACAGCAGCCGGAACAGGAGCAGCCCGACAATCACGGCGCCAAGCTGGGTGTGCAACGCAATGTTCCGCTGTTCGCCCGTCATCCACATCGCAACCAGCAACACCACCAGCGTCCAGTGGAACAGGCGCGTAGGCACATCCCAGACGCGGACGGTCGTTCGCACGGGGCGTGATGACGCCATCAGCTCTTGCCGCGAAACGCGTCATGACAAGCCTTGCAGGTGGGGCCGAGAGCGCCCGCAGACTGGCGGATTCGCGCAAGATCGCCACCGTCAGCAGCCGCCCGCAAGGCGCGCGTGGCGGCAAGGTTCCGGTTGGCTGCTTCCGCAAAGCCGGCCGGATTGCGCCAGATGGCGGGAAGCGCCTCCGTCTTCACCCCGGCCTCCGGGCCGGAACCGGCGGGGAAACCGCGCGGGATCTGCTGCGATGCGCGCTCGAGCGCAGCTGCGTTGGCACGAATGACATCGAGCGACGGGCGCGGCCGCTTCAGCTCGTCCTGGATGGCCTTGTTGGCCCGGCCGATCGCCTTGAAATTCTCCTGGCGTGCCTCGATCACGCCAGCCACATTGGCCAGCGCCACCATGGGCGCCGCGACCAGCGCCAGCACCAACACCCCCGTTCGAGCGAATCTCATGTCGTGACGCTCCTTCTGGCCGCTCAGCCTTTCGCTTGCTGCTCCTTGCATGAAACCGCGCGAATCATCGCCTGTCGAGTGGGCAGAGGAAGGTGCACAAGGCCAGGCACCCTACCGCTGCCGTGTGGACAAGTGCTGCGGCTTG
>JBKBXK010000283.1:0-2885 GCA_046314095.1 Thermaurantiacus sp.
TGTGAGCCTAGCCGAAACCCTACTCTTTGCAGCGCCGCTGCTGCCGCTTGCGTTTGCAATGCTGTCGTTGGTTCCGCGCCTTCGGCCGATGCAGCTGCGCCTTCTGTGGCTTGCCCCCCTGCCGGGGCTGGCCGCGGCGTTGCTGCTTCCGGCCGGAATGGTCGCGCCGATCCCCGGCATGCTGTTGGGCGCCGGCCTCATGCTCGACACGCTGGGACGGCTTTTCCTCGGTATGACGTCGCTCATCTGGCTCGCTGCCGGTTGGCATGCCATGCGCAGCATCCGCGCGCGGCCCGCGTCCTTCTCGGGCTTCTGGCTTCTCACGCTGGCAGGAAACATGCTCGCCATCGTTTCTGGCGATGTCGTCAGCTTCTACCTGGGCTTCGCCATGCTGTCGCTGGCAGCCTGGGGCCTCGTGATCCACAGCGGCACGCCCGAGGCGCGGCGCGCGGGCCGGGTCTACATCCGCCTCGCCGTGCTTGGCGAGACGATGCTGGTGATGGCGATGATGTTTGGCGCGGCAACCGCCGGCTCGGTTGTCACTGCCGAGGTTCAGGCCGCGCTTGGAACCGTGCCAGACCGTGGCCTTGCAATCGGCCTTCTGATTGCCGGCTTCGGCATCAAGGCCGGGCTGATGCCACTTCATGTCTGGCTGCCGCTGGCGCACCCGGCGGCGCCCGTGCCAGCCTCGGCGGTTCTTTCGGGCGCGATTGTGAAGGCCGGGATTCTGGGGCTGATGCGGTTCCTGCCATTCGAGGCAGGCGCACCTGCCTGGGGCGAGGCAATGCTTGCGGCGGGGTTGGCAACGTCCTTTCTCGGCGCCTTGTTCGGCATGACCCAGGCCCGCGCCAAGACGGCGCTTGCCTATTCCACGCTCTCACAGATGGGGCTGCTCGTCGCGGCGCTCGGAGCCGGACTTCTGGTGCCGTCTTCGCCCGAGACGATTGCCCTGCTCCTCGGAGCGGTCGGCCTCTATGCGCTGCATCACGGACTTGCCAAGGCCGCGCTGTTTCTTGCTGTCGATGCCATTCCGGGCAGGGGTCGCTGGGCACAGGTCCTCGCACTGGTGACTGCGCTTGGCGTCGCCGGTCTGCCCCTATCCGGAGGCGCGCTTGCGAAGGCGGCGATCAAGCCCGCCGTCGGCGACGGTACGGTCCTTTGGCTGTTCGCATTCTCGGCGGTCACCACGACCATCCTGATGCTGCATGCGTGGCGGCTGATCGTGCGGACTGAGCCAAAAGCCGAGGCTCTGCCGCCAGCGCTACCCTTTGCGCTGTTGGCAACGGCTGCGCCACTGGCGACCTGGGGCGTCGGGATCGTAATCGGTATGGCAAGTGCTGCCGAAGCACTCTCCTTGCCGAAACTTGTCGACGCCGCCTGGCCGGTTGCCGCCGGCTCTGCACTGTTCCTGATCGCCATCCGGGCCGGCTGGCGCTGGCCGCGCCGAGTGCCAGAGGGCGATCTCGTCCTCGCCTATGAGGCCATGGGCCGGTGGCTCTGGCTGCGGATGGCGACAGCGCTGCTCCTCGGTGCCGAGCCACGCCGCAACGTGGCCTGACCCCGGACGCGATGCGCCCGGGGTCATCCCTGCCTCAGTTGATGTCGAACCGGTCGGCGTTCATCACCTTGGTCCAGGCCTGCACGAACGTCCGCACAAAACGCCGCTCCGCTCCGGTCTCCGCATAGGCCTCGGCAACGGCACGCAATTGCGAGTTGGAGCCAAACACAAGATCGACCCGCGTCGCCGACCATCTCGCGTCGCCGGTCTTGCGGTCCCGCGCGACGTAGACGCCCGGCTCGGCGTCGGACGCCACCCAATCAAGGTGCATGCTGGCGTCAAGAAGGTTCCGGAACCAGTCATTGCTGAGCGTGCCCACGCGGTTTGTAAACACCCCGTGCGGCGAATCTCCGTGGTTGGCGCCAAGTACCCGCAGACCGCCGACGAGCGCCGTCATTTCGGGGGCCGTCAGTCCGAGGAGCTGGGAGCGGTCCACGAGCAGCTCTTCCGCCGATCGCATCCGATTGTCGCCCAGATAGTTGCGGAAGCCGTCCGCTGTCGGCTCCAGCACAGCGAACGAGTCGGCGTCCGTCTCAGCCTCGGTTGCATCCGTGCGACCGGGCGTGAAGGGCACCTCCACTTCGTGGCCAGCCTTTCGCGCTGCTTCCTCGATTGCCGCGCAGCCGCCCAGCACGATCAGATCCGCAAGGCTCACCTTTTTGTCGCCCGCAGCGGTGCTGTTGAACTCCGACCTGATCCGCTCGAGCGTTGCGAGCGCGTCGCCCAGATGCTCCGGCTCGTTCACCGGCCAGTCCTTCTGCGGCGCAAGCCGGATCCGCGCGCCATTGGCGCCGCCCCGCTTGTCCGATCCGCGGAAGGTCGAGGCTGAACCCCAGGCTGTCTTCACGAGCCGCGACACCGACAGGCCCGATCCGAGGATCTTCGCTTTCAGCGCAGTCACGTCGTGCGCATCGACGAGCGGATGATCGACGGCCGGAACAGGGTCCATCCAGATGCGCGGCTCGGCCGGCACTTCCGGGCCAACGTAGCGGCTGATTGGCCCCATGTCGCGATGGGTCAGCTTGAACCACGCCTCGGCGAAGGCTTTCGCGAATACGTCCGGGTTGGCGTGATAGTGGCGCGAGATCTTCTCGTAGATCGGATCCACGCGCATCGCCATGTCGGCCGTGGTCATCATCGGCTTGTGCCGGATCGTTGGATCATGGGCGTCGGGCACCGTTCCGTCCGCCTCGGCGTTCTTGGGCGTCCACTGCCAGGCGCCGGCCGGGCTCTTTGTCAGCTCCCAGTCATAGCCGAACAGATTGTCGAAATATCCCATGTCCCACCGGGTCGGATGGTTGGTCCAAGCGCCCTCGATGCCGCTGGT
>JBKBXK010000284.1:0-2876 GCA_046314095.1 Thermaurantiacus sp.
GCGCCTAGCCGGGAGAACAGGCCGGGCGGCAGCGCCCGGCCCCCACCCGATGTGCGATCGCTCAGCCTTGTGGCGCGAGCCTGGTCCGACGGCGGAGTGCTGCGCCCACGAGGCCGAAGCCTACAATCAGCATCGCCCAGGTCGCCGGCTCTGGGATCACGCCACCGACGCCGACGGTGGTGAAGGTGAGGCTCCAGCCGCCGCTGATAGAGCCCGTATCTCCGCCGATGAAATCATAGACATAGAGCGACCAGTCGCCATTGGGGTCGGCGCCAAGGAAGATCGACATGGCCGTGGCATAGGGCCCTGCGGGAGCGAGCGGGAAATTGTCGCCCGGAAAATAGTTGCTCGGGCGAAACGTGCCCGAGGAAAGCGCGCCGCTGCTCGGCAGGGGTGATGCGGCATCATCGTCGAACGTCCAGGTGAGGTTGACGGCATCGATGCCGCTTCCGGCGCCGTTGAACAGCGCGGTCCTGAGGCCGGTAGGCCCGACCAGGATGGCGCCGACATCATTGGGAAATGTGTGGCTGAAGCCCGTGATGGTGGCGGTCACCTTGCTGACGGGCGTCGTGAGGCCGGAGACAAGGATCGTGCTGGGATAAAGAGACGCCGGGCCGGACGTTCCGACGCCCGGGACGCCCAGCGGCGTTGGGTTGGCGAATGTGGTCTCGGTGGCCGAAGCCGGCGCGGCGATGGCCGCACAGGCAGCGACACCGATGAGAACAGATGCCGTGTGGCAGGACAGTTTTGGTTGCTGCATGGTGAAATGCCCCTCCTTGATCTGCAGCCCCTGTGCTGCAGCGAAGCGAACCTATCGCATTCCTTCAGATTTTTCCGGCTTATGGTTAACGGGGGCGCGCGGGCGGCTAGACTCCGTGAAAGCGCGTGAAATCCGCAAGCGGGGCGCGACGGGTTTCGAACCCATTGGCCGGCTCGTCCGGATCCTTCACGCCGATGGCCATGCCGCAGAACAGCATCCGCTCGGGCGGCAGGCCGAGGAACTCGCCCACCGTCTTCGGATAGATGGCCCAGCATTCCTGCGGGCAGGAATCGAGCCCTTCTTCCAGAAGGAGCAGCATCACCGTTTGCAGATACATGCCGAGATCCGACCATTGCGGTGGACCCATGCGTCGGTCCACCGAGCAGAAGATGGCAAGCGGCGCGCCGAAGAACTGGAAGTTGCGCGCAAACCACATCAGCCGCGCCATCCTGTCTTCGCGCGGGATGCCGACCGCGCCGTACAGATCCTCGCCGACCTGGAAGCGATAATCCCGGTGAGGGCTCGGCAGCTCCTTCGGGTAGATATCATACTCGGTGTCCTCGCCCTTCGGGGCCTCCATCACCCGCTGGGCCATGATCGCCTTCAGCGCATCAAGCCGCTCGCCCGCCACCACGTCGATGTGCCAAGGCTGGAGATTTCCGCCAGACGGCGCCCGCGCCGCCCGTTCCAGCACCCGCGCGATCGTCTCGCGCGGGACGGGGTTGGGCAGGAAACCGCGGATGGACTTGCGGGCGGCGACCGCTTCGGAAACGCGCATGGCGGACCTTTCGATTGAGGGCGCGCCCGCGATTGCCTAAGGGTTCGCCATGCTGTCCAGCCTCCCCAATCTGCTGACGCTGTCGCGGATCGTGGCGATCCCGGTGCTGATCTTCCTGATGTGGGGCGGCAGTTGGCAGGGCTATCTGGCCGCGTTGCTGGTCTATATCGTTGCAGCCGTCACCGACTATCTCGATGGCTATCTGGCCCGCGCGCAAGGCACGGTTTCGAAGCTCGGCATCTTCCTTGATCCCGTCGCGGACAAGCTGATGGTGGCGACCGTCATCATCATGCTGGTTGCCAATGGCGACGTTGCCGGAATCCACGTGCTGGCGGCGACCATTATCCTGTTGCGCGAGATCACGGTTTCGGGCCTGCGCGAATTCCTTGCCTCGGCACGAGTTTCGCTTCCGGTATCGCAGCTCGCCAAGTGGAAGACGGCGGTGCAGATGGTGGCACTCGGCCTCCTGATTGCCTGGCGGCCGGCGGTGCAGGTTCTGCCCGAGGTGCCGGTGCTGGAGACCGGGCTTGCGGCGCTGTGGATCGCGGCGATCCTGACGCTGGTGACCGGCTGGGATTATTTGCGCACCGGCATCCGCCACATGGTTGCCGCGCGCTGAGCCCGTGGCCGCGCCGGTTCGCCTTCTCTATTTCGCCTGGGTGCGCGAGCGGATCGGAACCGGGACGGAGGAGCTGGAGATCGCAGCACCCAT
This sequence comes from Thermaurantiacus sp., assembly GCA_046314095.1. Lineage (GTDB taxonomy): Bacteria > Pseudomonadota > Alphaproteobacteria > Sphingomonadales > Sphingomonadaceae > Thermaurantiacus. The sequence continues at coordinate 2,251 of JBKBXK010000284.1, forward strand.
GCCGATTGCCACGCTCCTTGACTTGCTGCGCCTCCGCTCGGCCGGCCACGCGGCCGCGCTTGCCGATACGGGCCGCATCCGCGTGGCGCTGAACCAGGAGTTCGTCGGCTGGGATGCAGAGATTGGCCCCGGCGACGAGCTGGCCCTCTTCCCGCCCGTCACTGGCGGCTGATGTTCGAGGTACGAATCCAGCCGCAATCCTTTGACCTCGCAGCGGAACATGCACGGCTTGCTGGCCATTCCCCGGCGATCGGTGCCGTAGTGGCCTTCACCGGCCAGGTCCGGGCCACGCCGCTGGAATTGGAGCATTGGCCGGGGATGGCGGAGCGGCAGATGCGGCACCTTCTCGACGAGGCGCGCGCGCGCTGGCCGCTTGCCGGGGCCATCGTCGTCCATCGCTTTGGCCGGTTGGAGGTGGGCGAACCGATCGTGCTGGTGGCGACCGCCTCTGCGCACCGGGCGCCGGCATTTGCAGCGGCCGAGTTCCTGATGGACTGGCTGAAGACCCGGGCACCCTTCTGGAAGCGCGAGCCTGACGGGAGCTGGGTGGAGGCGCGCGCCAGCGACGAAGCAGCTGCAGCACGGTGGGAGCAGGCATGACCATCACCCTCTACCAGTTCGAGATT
>JBKBXK010000285.1:0-2856 GCA_046314095.1 Thermaurantiacus sp.
CTCGTGCCCCAGCAGGCTCGCTGTGCGCCGGACAATCGCGAGGCCGAGGCCGAGGCCCTCCCGATCGGTCGAGGCGCGCTGGAACTCCTCGAAGATGCGCTGCCGGTCAGCCTCGGCAATGCCTGGCCCGGTATCGTAGACGCAGATGAGCGCCCGGTCTGCGCCGGCGCGACGGACCCCGATCAGCACCGTGCCGCGGGCCGTGTAGCGCACGGCGTTGCTGACGAGGTTGCGCAACACGCTCGCCAGCAACGTGCGATCGCTTTCAACCAGGAGAGATGAGGGCACGTGGCGCAGGACGAGTCCCTTGGCATCCGCCTGCCCGGCAAACTCGCGCACGAGGTCTGCGAAGAGATCCTCGACAGCGACTGGCTCGCGGCGCGCCTCGATGCCGCCGCCATCGAGCTTCGAGATATCGAGCAGGGTGCGGATCAGCCGGTCTGCGGAGGCGATCGACCCGTCGAGATCGCGGACCAGCCTGGTCAGCCGCGCGTCATGCTCCACCTCCTCGCCCAGCGCCGATGCAAACAGCCGTGCCGCGTTGAGCGGCTGGATGAGATCGTGACTGGCCGCGGCGAGGAAGCGCGTCTTGGAGCGGGTGGCCTGTTCCAGAGCGGCATTCGCCTCGCGCAGCTGCGCTGTCCGTTTCGCCACCTGGCTTTCAAGGGCCTGCTCGGCCTTCCGGTCCGCCGTGATATCGGTGTAGGAGGTGACATAGCCGCCGCCGGGCGCGGGATTGCCGACGATGCGCATGATCCGCCCGTCATGCTGTTCGCGCTCGATCCGGTGTGTGCGGCCGGCGCGCATATGTTCGAGGCGGCGGGCCACCTGCTCTTCGATCTCGGTTTCGGCCAACCGGCTCTTGCGCAGATTGTGGCGGATGAGATCGGCAATCGGCGTTCCGACATTGACCAGTTCATCGGGCAGATCGAACAGCTGCTGATACTGCTGGTTCCAGGCAACGAGGTTCATCTCGGCATCGACCAGCGCCACGCCCTGATCGATGTTTTCGATCGCGATCTGGAGGAGATCGCCGCTGAAGGTGAGGCGGCGCCCGGTTTCGTCGAACATCGCCATGACTTCGGCCAGCGGCACTGGCGCGCCCTGCGCCCAGCTGGCGACCAGCATCCGCGCCGAGGAACTGCCGATGACACCGGAAATCATCCGCTCCGCCATGCCGAGCAGCGCCGCATCGGCCTGATCGGCGTCGCGATAGGATTGCGACATCCCCGCCACCGCTGCATCGGCGCGTCGCTTGCCGACGAACTGCGCCAGCAGCAGCCGGATATCCGCCACGCGCTTCGACGTCGTGTGGGCCTGCGCGCCGCCAGGCACCGTGGCGCCGACGAAGCTGGCCGCCTGGACCGCGTCGCGCAGACCTGGACGGAACAGCGCCGAACCCACCCAATAGGCAGCGAGATTGGCGCCAAGGCTGATGAGCACGCCCGAGACCAGTGCGTCCGGGTGGATGGAGAGGAGCGGCGCCGTGTTCGTCGCAGCGGGCAGGATGAGGAGACCGAGCCAGCCTGCAAAACCGGCCAGCAACCCGGAAATCATGCCGGCCCGGTTGCCGGCCCGGCTGACCACGCCGAATAGCAGACCGGGCGCGAACTGGGCCGCCGCGGCAAAGGCCAGCGTGCCGAGCCCGGCGAGATCGGTTGTCGCGCCAAACGCAGCATAGAACAGGAACGCGAAGAGCATCAGGAGGCCGATGACGAGGCGCCGGATGAGCAGCAGCCGCTGCGCGAGGCCGGCCCGGTCCGCTTCGCCCATCAGGACACGGCGAAATGCCAGCGGCGCAATCAGATCGTTGGTGATCATCGTCGACAGGGCCACCATTGCAACCACGATCATTGCCGTGGCGGCCGAGAACCCCCCGATGAAGACGAGCATGGCAAGGGCGATGCGCCCCTCGGCCAGTGGCAGCGCCAGCACGATCGAATCCGCGTTGGTCCCGGATGGCAGGACTGCAAGGCCCGCCATGACGATCGGGACGATGACCAGCGATGTCGCGAGGAGATAGGCGGGGAAGACCCATTGCATGGCCGGGGTGGCCCGGTCGGTCCGCGCCTCGACGAAGGTCATGTGGAACTGGCGCGGCAGGCACAGGATGGCGCAGGCGGACAGGAGGGTCAGCACGGCGAACCGCGCATCGAGCTGATCCAGCGCGAAGGGCATCGGCAACGGCGCGGCGGGAGCGGCGGCGAGGATCCCCACGGCAAGCAGGGCAAGCACGAACAGGGCAGCCAGCTTCACCAGGCCCTCGACGGCGATGGTCAGAACCAGCCCTGCATTGTCGCCTGCACGGTCCGCCCGCCGCGAGCCGAACAGGATCGCGAACACCGCCATCAGCACGGCCACGACTGCAACGATCTCGTCGCGGGCGAGCGCGCCGGCCTCCTCGCCCGCAAGCATCACCAGCGCCGTTCCGACGGACTGGAGTTGCAGCGCCATGTAGGGCAGCGCACCGACTGTCGCGATGATGGTGACGAGGGCCGCGACCCACGCGCTCTTGCCGTAACGGGCCGACAGGAAGTCCGCGATCGAGGTGGAATGCTGCGCCTTCGCCTGCGCCAGGATGCGTCGCACGAGGGCGAAACCCAGGGTGAAGACAAGGATCGGCCCGAGGTAGATCGGCAGATAGTCCAGCCCCGCGGTGGCGGCGGTGCCGACCCCGCCGAAAAAGGTCCAGCTGGTGCAATAGACCGAAAGCGAGAGACCATAGACCCAGGCAGCCGCGCGCGGCGTGGCAAGCCAGCCGGACGCGCGGCGGCGGTCCCGCCAGGCCGCCAGCCAGAACAGGCCGGCAAGATAGATGCCCGCAGCAGCAATGGCAGCAGCAAACAGCATCCAGAA
>JBKBXK010000286.1:0-2824 GCA_046314095.1 Thermaurantiacus sp.
ATCCGGCATCCGGTCCAGCCGATCGGCGGCCGGGCCCGTGACGAATGCGAGCCATGTGGCGAGATCGCGATCCCCGGCTGTCTCGCGCATGGCAATGAGCCGCCCCGCAAGCGTGTCCGTCCACATCGCGGTTGGCAGGCCGTCGGCTTCCCAGAAGCGGCTGCGCGGCTCGATGAAGACCTTGAGAACGCGATTGTAAGGGACGGCCGAAATGGCCGCGAGAAACGGCGGCGATGGGGCGGGGTCCATCGGCACCAGCCGCAGAGCTGCCAGCGGCAGGGTGCAGACGGCATTTGGCGCGGACACTGTCTCGCCCGAGGCCAGCCGAACGGAAACCCGGTCCCGAGCAAGGCCGATCCCGGCGATCACCGCACCGGTGCGGACCGGGGTCCGCAAGGCCCGCGCCATCGCCCTTGGCAACGCATCATTGCCACCATCGACGAGGATGCCCCCCGTGAAGCCGCTGCGCCGAATTTCGTCGCCAGCGCGCAAGACCTGGAAGGCCATCAGGGCCGACCATGCATGTGCCTCGCTGTATCCGGGGTTGATCCCGAACGCCATGCGCAGCGCCTCGGCGTTCCATCCGTGCGCCAGCAGCACGTCTGCAACAGCGACATCCTGTGCGGCCATCTGCGGCGAGCGCCAGTCGGCCGCACGCGCCAGCGGGTTCAACGGCGCCAGATCCGCAAGCCCCAGCGTGAACGGCGGCCGCGTGCGAAGCCCTGGTGCCAGCGGATTGGCCGGATGCGTCGCCCAGTCCTGCGGAAGGATGGTCTGCCCGCGCCAGTGAATCAGCATATCCGGGCTGCCAAAGTCCGAAAGCCCGGCCGTGTCGATGAACGAAAGGCCCAGCGCCTCGGCGCGGGCAACGGTGCGCCGATAGCCGCGGACAATCCCGGTGCCGCCGGCCTCCTGATTGCCCGGAAGGTCTGGCAGCGACCAGATGCGCCCGCCGACCCGGTCACGCGCCTCCAGAACGAGAACGCGGGCGCCAGCGGCTTCGAGACGAAGCGCCGCCTCCAGCCCCGCGAGGCCAGCGCCCAGAATCAAGACATCGGGACCAGGTGTGGCGCGCGGTCGTCGCTGCGCAAGAACGGGAGCTGCATGCGCTGCCGCGAACAGGGCAGCGCCCCCCAGCACGGTGCGGCGCGACATCGTCATTTCATCACCCGCACGCTGGCCTGCGCCCACAACTCCCACCGGCCATCACTGCCTGCCCGCCAGAACTGCAACACACGAAACCGTCCCTCCTCGGCATCCTTCCGCTTCCTCCTGACAGTCGCAACGACCCTTGCCGTCGCGCCATCAGGCTCGATGTGCTGCGCCTCGACAATCCAGCTTTCAATCCCCGAGCCGAGATCGAGGAGCGCATCCTCGCGACCATATAGCCGGCCGGACTGGGAGACGAGCAGCAGATCGGCTGCCATGTGAGGCGCCGCCCGCGACGGCTCTCCGGCAAGGGCCGCGGCGCGTATCTCGGCAATCGCTTCCCGCAACGCCTCCGTGTCCGCTGCAGCCGCGGGCATGGCCGCGGCCGAAGCCAGAAACACGGCGGCAGCCGCCCGCACGGGATCAGATTGAGAAGCGGTAGAGCAGAGTCACCCCGAAGTTGCGCAGCCGGGGTGCAGTTACCGCGAAGTCACGCAGATTGGTCGAGCTCACATTCTGGCCGTTGATGATTGCAGTCGCCTCGCCAGGCCGCAGCGCCGGCCGGAACAGGTTCTGCTGCGGGTCGATGTATCGCAGGAGGTCCACCGGCGTCTTGTCGTTGAACGCGTTGGTGAGGAAGGCTGTCAGCGACAGTCCTTTCCATTCGATCCCGCCTCGAAGATTCACCAGCACCGTGTCACCTGCGTAAAGAAGATTGTCGACCTGGGCGAAGCGACGGCTTTCGAGCGCGAGGTTGGTGTTGAAAAACGCCCGGACATCATCGCTCACCGGAAAGTTGAACTGCGCTCCAGCCGAAAGCTGATGTTCGGGAACCCGTGGCAGACGATTTCCAGCCGCGTTACCACGCAGCGCCAGAAGCTCGTTCACTGCGGCGATGCGAGCCGGGGCGGCGGCTGCAAGTGCTGCCAGATACTGCGCGAAGCCCGGAGTCCCAGGGGCCTGGAAGGGTGGCAATGGCGCGACCTGGTTCAGCCGGGCGAGGTCCTCGGCAGTGATGAACAGGTCCGCCTGGTCTTCCGAGATGAAGTCCTTGATGCGGGCATCGGTGTAGGCATATCCGACGCGGATATCGAGCCATGGCGTCGCCCGCGCGATCGCTTCCAGCTCGACGCCTTTCACTTCCGACTTGCCAACGTTGGTCGTGAACGAGACCGAACCGAGCGCGCCGTCACGCCGCGGGATCTGCACCGTCTGTGTCAGCTGCTGGTTCTTCCAGTCGATGTAGTAGGCGGCCAGATTGAGCGTCAGCCGGCGATCGAGCCACTGCGTCTTGGCGCCGAACTCATAGGTCCAGGCCTCTTCCTCGTCGAAGGTGTCAAGCCCCTGGGCAACCAGCTGCGCGACCTGGGCATCATCATAGACCGCGTTGAACACGCCCGTGTTGAAGCCGCCCGGCTTGTTGCCCTTGGCAACGACCCCATAGACCATCACGTCGGGTGTCGCCTGCCAGTCAACCGTGAAGCGCGGAAGGAAGTTCGAGAAGGTCGCTTGCGGATTGATGGCGCGCGTGAACTGCTGGCCAAGGACCGTCGCCGAACTCTGGCCCGAGACTGCGAGCTTGTCTTCCTGGTAGCGCGCCTCGGCCGAAACCGTAACTGTGTCTGTCAGTTCGAATTCAAGCTGTCCAAACACGGCCCAGTTGCGGATCTTGTTG
>JBKBXK010000287.1:0-240 GCA_046314095.1 Thermaurantiacus sp.
GAGCGGCGTACCGGCGAGGTGCTGCGGCACTGCGAGCCGGAAGATCTTCTGAAGTTCGGCCTGATTCCAGAGTTTGTCGGGCGCCTTCCGGTGATTGCAACGCTTGAGGATCTCGACGAGGATGCGCTGATCAAGATCCTGACAGAGCCGAAGAACGCGCTCACTCGGCAATACGGCAAGCTGTTCGAGATGGAGGGCGTGCGTCTGTCCTTCAACGCCGATGCGCTTTCCGGCATTGCC
>JBKBXK010000287.1:250-2802 GCA_046314095.1 Thermaurantiacus sp.
ATCCTCCTCGATACCATGTTCGAACTGCCGAGCCTCGACAATGTCAGTGAGATCGTGGTCGACGGCGATGTGGTGGCGGGGACCAAGCCGCCGGTTCAGGTGATGCAGGGCGAAAAGGCGGCCTGACATCTCGGGTTCGGCCGCCGATGCAGGCGGTTCCGGTCTGAACCCGCTCCTTCTGCCGTCAGCCTGCCGAGAGCGCGATCCGCACGCTCCGGAAGGCGGCACGCCCTTCCTCCGCTTCCCGCGCGCGCTGCACCGGGCCCGGCGCGTCGGCGCGTGGCTGGGCCTGCACGCCGCTCAGCCGCAGACGTTCCGCCACCGTCTCTGCCCGGGCCAGCGCAAGGTCGGCTGCATCCGGCTCGTTGCTGGCGGCCCGTCCGATTACCTCCACCTCGGAAACGCCCCAGCGGGCAAGCGCCCATCCGGCACGGTCCACCTCGTCAGCTGCGCGCACTGAAAGCTCTGCTGAAACTTCCGCGAAGCCGATGGGCGGAAGGGACTGGAGCGGAGGTGCGAACTGAACATCCCATCCCGGCAGACGTTCGTCGATCCGCGTTTCCAGGTCCGCCCAGGCCGACAGTGGCAGGTCGCCGGAAACGGCAACGCGCGCCCGGCGAGCGGTCTGATCAAGGAGCACGTCTTCGGGTGAGACGCCCGCAATCGCGGCAATCTGCTCCCGAATTGCGGCGGTAGCCGCAGCGCCCGCCGCCACTCGCTGCAACTCGGTCTGGGAGGTGCCGCGCGCTACGGTCAGCTGGCTGATGCTCACCTCCACGGGTCCGCCAAGCGTCTGCCGGAGGGAATCCCGGATGCGCGCGTCGGCTTCAAGGCGATACTCGTCTGATACCACGACGGCGCGGAAGGCTGGCGAGTCGCCACGAAAATCCGGCTCCAGGGTCGTGATCCGCGTCTGCGGGCCGAATTCGCGGGCAATCGTTGTGCGAGCAGTCTGTGTTGCCCACGCTTCCCACGCGATCTGGCGAAGCGAGAAGGCCAGCGGAATGGACAATGCAACGAAGACACCGATCAGCCACCACGTCTGCTTGCGCGTCTGGTCCGGCGAAAGATGGGCCCCAAAGCCATAGAGGCGTGCCATGGCGGCAGCGGAGAGTGTGATGGCGATAAGATTGGTCAGAAACAGGCCGAGAGAGCCGAAAAAGACAATGCCGTTCGCAGTCGCCAGACCGAAGCCGACAGTGGCGAGCGGCGGCATGAGCGCGGTCGCAATGGCGACCCCGACGATGGTCTCCCCCCGGCCGCGCACGGTCGCATAGGCGCCCGCAAGCGCTGAAAAGGTGGCCACCAGCAGGTCAAACAGGTTGGGGCGCGTCCGCGCGAGCAACTCCGGCGTGAGATCCTTCAGCGGCGAGAGAAGGACGATCAAGGCTGCAAAACCGATGGCCAACAAGCTCCCGGCCGCAACCGCGAACAGGCTCGAGCGCACCTCGTCCCAGTCAAAGGTGGCAAGCGCGAAGCCGAGGCCGATGATCGGGCCCATCAGTGGCGAGACAAGCATCGCGCCGATGACAACCGCCGGTGACGAGAGCAGCAGGCCGAGAATGGCGATGCCGGCCGACATCAGCACCATGAAGGCATATCGGGTGGTGAAGCCGCCCTCGGCATGCACCTTGCCGAGAATTGCCTCATGTTCGATGCCGGTTCCGATTTCGCGCAGCCACCAGCGCTTCAATGCCTCCACCCTTCGGTAGGGGCGGGCCTTTGCAGCGTCGCTGGCCTGTGGCGCGGAAAGCTCGTTCATGCGCTGCGACATGTCTGCGATTGCTGGCGGACGGTCAACGGTGGGAACCGCTGCGACATGAGAAGGGCGCGGACAGCCGTGCCATCCGCGCCCCTCAACCGTCGTGGAAAGAGGTCAGGCGGTCGTTGCCATCACCCCTTGCCGGCGCCGCAACGAGGCACCGATCAAGCCGAAGCCCAAGATGAGCATGGCCCAGGTGGCCGGTTCCGGCACCACGCCAAAAGCCCAGTCGTCGCTCTCGAATGCGAACTGGCTGGAGGTGACAACGACATAGCGGACGTTTGCGCCTGCCCCGAAGTCAAAGTTCACCCGCTTGTTCGAGGCCTGGTTGCCCTGGTCCCCGTTCGGATTGGCGAGCGGGACGCCGGCCCCGCCCAAAGTAAACACCTGATTCATGCCGGAATCAAGGAAGGTGATCGTGTTGTAGGTATCGATCGACCCCCAATAGAGGCTGAAGCTCCGCAGCCACGGCGAGATGCCGAAGGCAGTGAGGTCAACGGTCGCCGACAGCGGCGTTTCCTGCAGCGACCGCGGAACTGACAGATACTGGGTGGTGTTACCGGCGGGTGCAGCAAAGCCCGAGCCAGATCCGGTCACCAGCTGGAAGTTGCCGGTGACTGCGCCGGCGGGCGGAGTGCCTTCCCAGTCGATCAGGACCGTCTGGCCGGCAAGCGGCCCCGGATCCTGTGCCGCCGACGGAACGCCAGCGACGAACGACGTGACAGGAACAGCATTGGCGGCCGTGCCGGCCGCGAGCGCTGCTGCGAGCGCGATAACGAAACGCATTGCC
>JBKBXK010000288.1:0-2797 GCA_046314095.1 Thermaurantiacus sp.
GGTCACAATCCGGAACTACCGCTGGAGCATATCGGGAGACGACGAGACGCGCGGGCAGGCCACGGCCCCCACAGAGATGCCGACCGCGACTGCGCCGGCTGGCCCCGGGCCGGTCTTCCGAATCCCCGAAGGCCGCCGCGCAATCGCGTGCGCCGGGCCGGGCGACCTGCCGCGCCGCTGATCGAATGCAAGGCCGCGAATCAGAGGGCCCTGCGGAGCCTGTCCGCAGGGCCCTCGAACGCGGCAGTCCACGCTACTTCAGGGTGACGAAGGCTGCCTGTCCGGTCGCGGCGGCAACCATCCGGCCGCGCTGCTGCGCCACTGCGGCCAGCGTTTCGGCACGGCATTCCATCGCCGTCTGCCGCCCACCGCGCACCAGCGAGGAGGGATCGCCGCACACCTCCTTCACCGCGCTCCGGATACGGCGGTCCAGGGTCCGCTGTCCGGCCGGGGTGGAGAGGTTGAGGTCAGCGGTCTGCACCGCCACCGTCCGCGCCGGGGCCGCATCGCTGGCCCAGGCCACAGTGCTTGTCATGGAGGCGCAGAGGATCGCGCCGGCAATTGCCAGGGTCGTGTTCATCGGTTGTCCTTCCTGTTGGGCGGGCCTGCCATCCGGGCCCGATGCAGATGCTTCTAGCCGATTCGGCGCCGTGCCTGTGAGCAACGATGTTGCACGGTGGTTCTGCAAAATTGCATAATGGCGCGATGGCAGGCCCAGGCTTCGACTGGAATGACCTCAGGCATTTCCTTGCTGTGGCCGCAAGCGGCAGCACCCTTGCCGCCGGCCGCAGCCTGCGCGTCAGCCAGACAACGGTCGCCCGGCGCATCACCGCCCTCGAAGACGCACTCGGCCTCCATCTCTTCGAACGGCTCCCCTCCGGCTATCTCCTCACCGGCGCAGGCGAGGCCCTGCTGCCCCTGGCCCGCGAGCTGGAAGCCGCCGCGACTGCGATTGCTGACCATGCCTCGGCCTCGGCCCGCGCGTTGTCCGGCACTGTCCGCATCACGCTGGAGGAAGTCTTCGCGACAACGCTGCTGCTCCCGATGCTGGCCGATCTGCGCCAGGCCCACCCCGGAATCATGGTGGAGGTCGATGCCAGCGTCCAGCAGCGGGATCTCGCCGCCGGCGCCGCCGACATCGCGCTGCGCAACATCGCCCGCCCCAGCGGCGCCGGCCTCGTTGCCCAGTGGCTCTGCGACTCGCCGTGGACCTTCTACTGTTCCGAGGACTATGCCGCCCGCCACGGCCGCCCCGCCAGCTACAGCGAGATGCGCCAGCATGTCCTCGTTGCCGGCGGTGGCGATGTCGTCGCGCCCATTTACGAGGAGTGGCTGGCAAGGACCGGTCTCCTCGGCGCCGTCGCCATGCGCCATGGCTCGATCAGCGGCCTGCTCGCCGCCGTGCGATCCGGCGCCGGGATTGCGGCACTCCCCTGCCTCGTCGCCGACTTCGAGCCCGGCCTGCTGCGCTGCATGGAGCCGGTGCACGAACAGCCGAGCCGCGGCCTCTGGCTGCTGTATCCCGAACGGCATCGCAGCAGCCCCCATGTCCGGGTCGTCGTCGATCATCTGGCCGGCTGCATCCGGGCCCTTGCACGGGAAAGCGCGGCACGCCCCGCATGAGCCCCATGGGCAACACTCCCGCGCGGGAGTTTTCCACAGCGATTTTTCCGCTTGCCCCTCGGCGCCGATATGGCACTATCCCTTGTTGTAAGGGGCTGGTGCAACCTCTACCCGTTGTGTCTGGCGCGGCAATGCAGCGCGTTCGGGCAAGGGCAGGGCGGTCGTATCGCGCTCCCGCGCAGTCTATATGAGGGGTTTGGCCTGCACCCGGAATCCGGGGCGGCCGGCTGAGGATCGAGGGGACGTTTGGGCATGACGATGATGGATTTCGCGCGCGGAAGCGAGCCGGCCGCCGAAGCGGCAGATACGGGCCCGGCGCCCGATGCCGGCACCCGCGCCGTTTACGCTCCGCGCTTTCCCGTGGCGGTTGACCACGACCGCGATTCGCTTCTCACCGATTTCGGCAAGGAAACGCTGCGCGATCGCTATCTGCTTCCGGGCGAGCGATGCCAGGATATCTTCGCCCGGGTCGCCGCCGCCTATGCCGACGATGCCGACCATGCGCAGCGCCTCTATGACTATATCTCGCGGCTCTGGTTCATGCCGGCCACGCCCGTTCTCTCCAACGGCGGCACCGGCCGCGGCCTGCCGATTTCCTGCTACCTCAACTCGGTGGACGACAGTCTCGAAGGCATCGTCGGCACCTGGAACGAGAATGTCTGGCTTGCCGCCCGGGGCGGCGGCATCGGCACCTACTGGGGCCGCGTGCGCGGCATTGGCGAGCCGGTCGGCCTCAATGGCAAGACCAGCGGGATCATCCCCTTCATCCGGGTGATGGATTCGCTCACGCTTGCCATCTCGCAGGGCTCGCTGCGGCGCGGCTCGGCGGCCGTCTATCTCGACGTCTCCCACCCCGAGATCGAGGAGTTCCTCGAGGTCCGCAAGCCAAGCGGGGATTTCAACCGCAAGGCCCTGAACCTGCACCACGGCGTCCTCGTGTCCGATGCGTTCATGGAGGCGGTGCGCGAGGGCGCGGAGTGGAGCCTGGTGTCTCCGCGCGATGGCACGGCGCGGGCAACCGTCGATGCGCGGGCGCTGTTCCAGAAGCTGGTGGAGTGCCGGCTGGCGACGGGCGAGCCCTACATCATCTTCATCGATCATGTGAACAAGTCGATGCCCCGGCATCAGCGGGATCTGGGCCTCAAGGTTTCCACCTCCAATCTCTGCTCGGAAA
>JBKBXK010000289.1:0-2788 GCA_046314095.1 Thermaurantiacus sp.
TATTCGACGTCGGGCGGCAACTGGACGTGGAAGCTTGGTGGCTCCTGGTCGCCGGTTCCCGATGTCCGCGTGCGCGGCAACTATCAGCGTTCGGTGCGGGCGCCGAACATCGGCGAACTGTTCCAGCCCCAGGTGACCGGCCTCAGCTCGCGGCCCAATGACCCGTGCCAGGGCACGCTTGCCGAGATCAATCTGCGCGGTGCCAACTTCGCAGCCCTCTGCCAGGCGCAGCTGCAGGCGGTCGGCGCGCCGGTGAACCTGCTCGGCACGATCCTGCCGCCTACGGCAGCCCAGATCAACGTGACGACTGGCGGCAACCCGGACCTTGATCCGGAAGTGGCGCGCACCTGGACTTTGGGTGTCGTACTGCAGCCACGCTTCGCCCGGAACCTGAACATCTCGTTCGACTACTGGAACATCGACCTGAAGGACGCGGTCTCCAGCCCGTCGCAGGCTGACGTGATCGACGGCTGCTTCTCGGCCACGCCGGACCAGGCGTTCTGCCAGCTGATCTTCCGGAACCCGCTGACCGGCCAGCTTTCCGGCCCGGCGGACACGACGTTCGGCGCGATTCTGGCGCTTTCGAACCTCGGCCGGTTCCAGACCAGCGGGTTCGACCTCAACGTCAATGCCTTCCACGACATCGGCGATGTGCGGCTGAGCTTCAACTTCAACGGCACCTGGACCGAGGAGTTCCTCTTCCAGGCGACGCCGGGCTCCATCAACCGGCAGTGCGTGCGCTTCTACAGCGTCTCCTGCCCGGTGACCGGAACCGGGCCGATCCCGAAGTTCGCCTCCAGCACCCGGGGCACGGTTTCGTGGGGCGGCTCGAACGTCTCGCTCCTGTGGCGGCACATCTCCTCGACGCAGGTCGAGCCGGTCGGCCCGAACAACGAGGGGCCCGCCAACATCCTGCCCGCCTATCAGCGGATCAAGGCCTATGACTGGTTCGACCTCGCGTTCAGCCAGGAGATCAACGACAAGTTCCGCTTCACCATCACGGTGCAGAACCTGTTCGATCGCGATCCGCCGGACGTCGGCAACTCGATCAGCACGCCGTCGGTGAACAGCGGCAACACCTTCCCGACCCTTTATGATCCGCTTGGCCGGCGGCTCGTGATGGTTCTGAAAATGAATTTCTGCCGGTATCTCCCCTGTACCTCGGGCGGGCGGCAGGGCAACCTGCCGCCCTTCTTTTTTGCCCCGGCGCTCTTTTTTGCCCCGGCGCAAGGGGCGGGGCCTCCCGCTGGCTGGCGGCCTGCGGTAGGAGGAGGCATGCTGAGGCCGGTGCCTGCTGCCACATCCGCACTTCCAGAGGCCGAGATCGTGCGCCGGGCGCTGGCGCTGCGGGATGCCGGTCGCGCCGGAGAGGGCGTGACGCTCGTCAAGCGGCAGATGCGGGGAGCGGGAACGGCCCTGCTATGGCAGACGCTGGGGCTTCTGCACCGCGCGGAGCTCGATTCCGGCGATGCGATGGAGGCCTTTGGACGGGCCGCGGCGCTTGCCCCCGGTGACGCGCGGATTGCCCATGGGCTGGCGCGGGTGACGCTGGAGGCCGGCCTGCCCGCCGTCGAGCCGTTCCTGAAGGCCGCTGCGCTGGCGCCGGGCGATGCATCGGTGCGGCTTGGCCTTGCAGCCGCGCGGCTGGCGATGGGCGATGGCGCGACTGCCGCCGCTGAACTGGCAATGCTGGTGGATGCGAACCCCGGATGGATTGCGGGGCAGGAGGCGCTTCTGGACCTGCGCTGGCTATTGGGCGATCGCGCCGGCGCGACCGCAGGCATTGAGCGGGCGCTGTCGCGGGACCCGGGGAACCAGGCGCTGTGGATGTCGGCGGCAGGCCGCCTGATGCATGGCGGGGACTATGCGCGCGCGGCGCAGGTGGTCGCGGACGCGGAGCGGGCCGCCGGCATGTGGCCGGCGCTGGAACTGGCGCAGGCGGTCTGCGCGGACGAACTTGGGCAGCACCGCGAAGCGGCCGCCATCTTCGACCGGTTTGCCGACAGCCCCGAGGCGGCGGTGGCGGTGCGCCACATGCGGAATCTCCTGCGCACCGGCGAGGTGGAGGCGGCCCTCGCGCGTGGCGAGCGGTTCCTCGGGGCGCCGGGGGATGCCGAAGTGTGGCCCTATGTGGCGACCTGCTGGCGGCTTCTGGGCGACGCGCGCGCGCAATGGCTGGAGGAGGACCCGCGGCTCGTCGCCGAGATCCCGGTGCTGGAGCCGGCCGAGGTCGAGACGCTTGCAGCGTGCCTGAGGCGGTTGCACGCCGGGCAGGGGGAGCCGCTGGGCCAGTCGGTGCGCGGCGGCACCCAGACGGACGGGCCGCTGTTTGCGCGGGTGGAGCCGGAAATCCGGGCCCTGCGGGAAAAGATCCGGGCTGCGGTTGCCGGGCATCTGCTGGCGCTTGGGACCCCGGAGCCGGATCATCCGGTGCTGCGGCACCGGGCCTGCCCGGTGCGGTTTGCCGGCTCCTGGTCTGTGCGGCTGTCCGGCGCCGGGCATCACAGCAACCATGTGCACCCGCAGGGCTGGTTCAGCTCGGCATTCTACGTGGTGGTGCCGCCTGTCGCCGATGCCGGGCCGCAGCCGGCTGGCTGGCTGGGGCTTGGTGCGCCGCCGGCGGAGCTTGGCATCGACCTTCCGCCGTTCCGGACCGTGCAGCCGCGGCCGGGCTGGCTGGCGCTGTTCCCCTCCATCATGTGGCACGGCACGGTTCCCTTCGCCGGGGGGGAGCGGATGACGGTTGCGTTCGACGTGGCACCGCCCGTCTGAATCGGGGCGATGGAAC
>JBKBXK010000290.1:0-2772 GCA_046314095.1 Thermaurantiacus sp.
GGCTTGGGCCGCGGCCATGGCGAGTTGCTCCTCGCTCAGCGGCTGGGTATGGGCGGCCTTGATCCGGGTGCGGATCGCGACCAGCCGGGCCAGCTCGGCGCGCGCATAGGTATTGAGCGCGATGGCCTCATGGATGTCTTCGGTCTCGCCGATGCGGCGGATGATGTCTTGAACCCGCAGGGCTGCGGCCTGGACCGAGACCAGCGAATAGTCGCCATAGACGCCTGCGCCATGAGCCGAGAGGCTGAAGCTCGCGTTCGCCAGCAGGACCGGATCAATGGTGCCCAAGGCATCGATGCCGCCGACCGCGGCGAGGTAGCGGTTGTATTGCTGCGGGATCACCACGACGTAGTGCTGGGTTTCCGCGAAAGGCGGTACGCCGCCGTATTGCTGCACCCTGCCGGGGCCCGCGTTATAGGCCGCGAGCGCATGGATGATGTTGCCATCGAACATGTTCAGCATCTGCGCGAGGTAGCGCGCGCCACCCGTGACCTGCAGCCAGGAGTCATCGTAATAGGCCGGGTAGATCCCGAGATCGCCGGCGGTACCCGGCATGATCTGGGTGAGCCCGAAGGCGCCCACGGGAGAGCGCGCCCCCACCTGAAAGCGGCTCTCCTTCCAGATCAGCGCTTGCAGAAGGCAACGCCACTGCACGGGCGAGAGGCCAGCACGGCTCACACCCGGCAGGCTGTGGGTATGACGCGCGGCGCGGATGATCAGCTCCTCGATCCCTTCCCGGGCATCGCCGAACATTCGCGCTGCCGCCGGGTTGTTGTCCTCGGGCGCATAGAGACTGGCCGCGGCAGTCTCGACGCCCGTGACCTCGCCCTGCCCCGCTTCCAGCCCGGCCACGGTGCCCGCGACGTCACCCGCGCGCAGAGTCATGGCGTCCATGATCCCGTTCAGGGCTGCGAGTTGCTGGCGCTCAATCTCGGCCAGTTCCTGCTCCCGGGTCAGGCGGTCTTGCTGGAGCGCCAGATCCTGTTCGCGCTGGTCGATGATTGCCTGTCGCCCCGCAAAGATGCGCAGATCAAACGTCGGCACGCCCTGGGCTGCGGCCGGTCCTCCGAACAGGCCCCCGAACGAACTGGCGAGTGAACTGGCCAGCACGCCCGAGAGGAGCGCGGACCGCGTCGCGATGGACAAACGAGGGGCGGTCATCGGCTTAGCTGCCCGTCCCCAGCATCACGAAACCGCAGTCTGTTGCGCGCCGTGTCGCGATATCGCCGCTGGTCGAGACCGTCACCGCGGAGGCAGTGCGCGCGGGCGCATCGCGGAAGTTGAAGCAGTTGGCCTGCGCGGGGTTATGCTGGGCGCAGGCTGTCAGGGTCAGGCCGAGGCCGAGCAGCACGGCGCTGCGGGTGAGGATACGGGTCATGTCACTCTCCAGAAATCGGGGCGGTCGCGGTAGCCGGGGCCGACAAGGGCCTCGCCCTTCTCCATGCCGCCGAGGATGGTCACGAGGGGGCCGAGCGCGCTCAGATCGGCATCGATCACGACCGAGCCAAGGTCGTCGCGTACAAGCGCGAGCCGCGAGGCCGAGCCGACGCCCAAAAGCACGTCGAGTTCCTTCTCGCTGAGGCCGAGCATCGCGTAATCCGCAGCCGAGGCGCGGATGTTGGGCAGCAGCGCCTGCGTCGGCACGGCTTCCACGATGGTCTTGCCGGTCCGGGTGCGTTCGAGCTGGCTGGCATACTGGGTCATCATCACGACGACGGCGTTCTGTTTGCGGGCGGTCACCAGCCAGTTCGAGAGACGCTCCGCGAAATACGCGTTGTCGAGCGCCTTCCAGGCCTCGTCGATGACGATGATCGTTGGCTTGCGGTCCTCGATCACCCGCTCGACCCGGCGGAAAAGGTAGGACAGGACCGCCATGCGTTCCCGCTCACTCTCCGAATCGAGGATGCCGGTCAGATCGAAGCCTGCGACATCGCCGTCGATGCTGAAACTGTCCTCGGCATTGGCCGCGAAGATCCAGCCATAGCGGCCATCGGCCGTCCATTCCTGCATCCTCTCGAAGAGGTCGCCCTCATCATCGGTGGAAACCAGGAGCGAGGCGAAATCCGACCAGTTCCGGAGCCCTGCATTCCCGGCGCTGGCGTTCTGGCGCACCACCTCCTGCAGGCGGTTGGTCTGCACCGGGGTTAGCGGCCGGTCGCGGCGCTCGAGGAGGCTTGCGAGCCAATCGGAAAGCCAGGCTTGACCGCGGGCGTCGATCTCGGTCTGAAGCGGGTTCAGGCCCGTGGGCCGCCCTGCCCGCACGGTCGAATAACTGCCGCCAAGCGCACGGACGGCCATTTCCATGCCGGCGCGATAATCGAAAACGAAAAGCCGTGCGCCTGCCCGCCGCGCCATGGTCATGAAGAACGCCGCCAGCACGGATTTGCCCGACCCGGGGCGGCCGAGGATCAGCGTATGGCCACCCGTGGGCTCGCGGTCCGGCGCGCCCTGTTCGTGGAAGTTGAAGCGAAACCCGCTGCGCTCGGGCGTCGGGAAAAGCGTGATCGGCACGCCCCACGGCACTTCCCGGCCAGTCTTGCCGAGCGGCGTGCGGTGGAAGGTCGCGAGATCGGCGAAGTTGTGGTTCGTGATCGCGGCCTTGCGGCTGCGCGCCCCGGTGTTGCCGGGATGCTGCGCCATGAAATGCGCCCGGGCGCCGAAGGCTTCCGAGATCAGATTGATGCCGGAGGTGGCGGAGATGTTGCGGATTTCGGCCGCGATATCGTCGAGCTGGCCTCTGGTGCGCGCATAGACGGCCACCGTCATGTGATG
>JBKBXK010000291.1:0-2771 GCA_046314095.1 Thermaurantiacus sp.
GCCTTCCGGATCAAGCGCCATCGCCCGCTCGAAGCTTTGCTCGAAGCCCTGCCGGTTGGCGCCGAGCGCCGTGCCGGCAACGAACCGGCCAAGGGTTGCCACCGCCTCACCGTGCCAGCCGCCGAGCGCGGCGTGCGCGAGCGCGTCGCGGGGGTTGCGTTCGATCACCTGCTCCATGCCCCGCCGCGCCTGCCGGGCCAGGCCGGGCGAGTTCCTGAGCTTGGCGCGGTAGCCGACCGTTATCGCGCGCTGCAGCACGGCATCGGTGTTGCGCGGCTCGAGCTTCAGCGCCCGGTCGAAGAGCGCCTCGGCCTGTTCCAGAAGGGCCTCGGCGCGGGCCCGATCAGGCGCCCGCCACGCGGCTTCGGTCGAGGCGGCGCGCCCGGCGGCAATCAGCGCGGCGGCGCTTTGCGCGCTGCTGCCGGCGGCCACGGCATCCGCAAAGCGGCCTTGCGCGAACAGCGCCTCGGCATCGGCGGCGTGGGCGGCAGGCGCCGCGGCAAGGAGCGAGGCGAGGAGAAGGGCGCGCATCATGCCGGCTCCGCTTCGAGCGCCTCGGCGATCAGGGCGCGGGTTTCCGGGATGCCGAACAGCGCGATGAAACTGCCCATGCGCGGGCCCTGGGAACTGCCCAGAAGCACCTCGTAGAGCGCCTGGAACCAGGCGCGCAGCGGCTCGAAGCCGTGCCGCTTGCCGATCTCGTAGATCTCGAACTGGATGCCCTCGGAATCGGCGTCCGGATTGGCGGCGAGCCACTGATCGAGCTCGGCAATGGCGGCCCGCTCGCGCGGGTCGGGGGCGCGGCGATGCAGTGTCGGTGCGACATGGTCGCGGTGATAGGCCAGCGCATTGTCGAGCATGCGCGACAGGCGGGGGTCGGCCTCTGGATCGAGGCCCGGGACATGCCGGCGCAGACTCTCGCCCAGCACGCGATGATCGACCTGCCCCAGCACCGAAACCAGGTTCAGGAGCATCCCGAAGGCGATCGGAAGCGGCGCGGGCGGACGGCCCGCATGGACATGGAAGGCGGGGTTCCCCAGCCGCTCCTTCGCCGGCTGATCGGGGAAGGCGGCGATGAAGCGCTCATAATCCTCCATCGCGCGCGGGATCACGCCGAGGTGCAGCTTCTTGGCCACGCGCGGCTGCTGGAACATGTAGAGGGCCAGGCTTTCGGGCGGCGCGTAGGCGAGCCACTCCTCCACCGTCAGCCCGTTGCCGCGGGTCTTGGAGATCTTGGTGCCGGCCTCGTCGAGGAACAGCTCGTAGTTGAAGCCCTCGGGCGGCCGCGCGCCCAGCACGCGCGCAATCCGCGAGGAGAGCGTGACCGAATCGATCAGATCCTTGCCGGCCATCTCATAGTCGACGCCGAGCGCGACCCAGCGCATCGCCCAATCCACCTTCCACTGGCACTTGGCATGGCCGCCCGTCACCGGGGTGACGCGCTCCTCGCCCGTATCGGGATCCTTCCACGCGATGGCGCCGGCAGCCTCGTCGCGGGCGAGAATCGGCACCTGCAGCACCCGGCCGGTGCGCGGGCACAGCGGCAGGAAGGGCGCATAGGTGGCGCGCCGCTCTGGCCCGAGGGTGGGGAGCACCACCTCCATCACCGCGTCATAGTGGGCGAGCACCTTCAGAAGTGTCGCGTCGAAGCGGCCCGACCGGTAGCAGTCGGTGGAGGAGAGGAATTCATAGTCGAAGCCGAAGCCGTCGAGGAAGGCCATGAGCCGCGCATTGTTGTGGGCGCCGAAGCTGGCATGGGTTCCGAACGGGTCTGGTACGGAGGTGAGCGGCCGGTCGAGATGGGCCTGCAGCATCTCCTGCTGCGGCAGGCCGGGCGGCACCTTCCGCATGCCGTCCATGTCGTCGGAAAAGGCAATGAGCCGGGTCGGCACGCCCGGGCTGAGGAGCTCGAAGGCGCGCCGGACCATGGTGGTGCGCACGACTTCGCCGAAGGTTCCGATATGCGGCAGGCCGGAGGGACCATAGCCCGTCTCGAACAGGATGCCGGCCTCGGGGAAACCCTGTGGATAGCGGGCAACGAGCTTGCGCGCCTCCTCGAACGGCCAGGCCTTGCTGACTTGCGCCTGGGCGCGAAGCTCGCGAAGCTCGGATTCCGAAAAGGAGGCGAGGCCGGTTTCCATGCACGCGAGATTGCCGAGACCGGCGCTGGTGGCAAGTCATGCGGGAACGTGGCGCACCGATTGTGCGGGTCGGGTGTCGGCCGTCGGCCCGGGCGAGGCAGTGGCGGCAGCGGCCGACACGCCGCACCTGATGCTGAACGCCGCGCTCGTCGGTGCACGGCTCGGCGTGCCGCGGCTCTCCGGTCTCGATATTCTCGAACTCTTCGCATTCGTTGCTCCGGCGCACTTCATCACGCCATCCCCACAAGGGCTTGCGCAGTTTCTCGGCGCCGCGCCGCCTGACGGCGATGCCGCAACCGGGCCGTTCCTGCAGGAGGCGGCGGAGACGCTGCTTGGCATGGCGGGCGCGCCGGACTGGGCGCACCGCGCGGGCGCCTTCGAAAGCGCCTCGGCGCTGCAACGGGCCGGCTGGGTGTGGGCGGCGGACCTGCTGCGGCGCATCCCGCCGCCAGGCCGGCGGGCTGCGAACCTGTTCGATTCGCTGCCGCGCCGCGAGGAGGCGCCGCCGCGCCCTGCCCCGCGGCCGGAGCCGGTGCCGCCCGAGGCTGTAAGCCGGGCGCTTGCCCGGCTGCGCGGGGCGGGGCGGGCGCCGCGCCAGCAGCAGGAGGCATATGCGGAGGAGGTGGCGCA
>JBKBXK010000292.1:0-2766 GCA_046314095.1 Thermaurantiacus sp.
CGCGCGGTGCGGACTGGACCCATGATGTCAGCGGCTGCCGCTCCACAAGGTCGATCCGCACGATCGATTTCGCGCTCTTGAAGCCATATTTCCACGGCACCACCAGGCGGACGGGCGCGCCATTCTGGTTCGGCAGGCGGCGCCCATAGAGCCCGACGGTCAGCATCGTGAGCGGGTGCATCGCCTCGTCCAGTCGCAGCCCCTCCCGATAGGGCCAGTCGATCACCCGGTTGCCGAGCCCGGGCATCTGCCCGCTATCGGCAAGCGTCGTGAACCGCACGAAGCGCGCGGAGCCGAGCGGCTCCGCCTGCGACAGGACTGCCGACAGCGGCACGCCAAGCCAGGGGATCACCATCGACCAGCCCTCCACGCAGCGCATCCGATAGATGCGCTCCTCCAGTGGCAGCCGGGCAATCAGCGTGTCGACGTCGAGCCGAAGCGGCTTCGCCACCAGCCCGCCGACTGCAAGCGTCCAGGGCGTCGGGCGCAACGTATGGGCGTTCCGCGCCGGGTCGCCCTTGTCGAGCCCGAACTCGTAGAAATTGTTGTAGCCTGCCACAGCGGCGAGGGGCGTCAGCCCCTCATCGAGATTGCGCGTCCGGCGCGCGCGGAGCGCGGCCAGTGCGTTGACGTCGGTCGAGGCGCCAGCCGGTGCGGCAAGCATCGCTGCGCCTCCGGCGGCGATCAGCGCCCGCCGGTCGAAATAGAGATGTTCGGGCGTGACCTCGCGCTCGGGCGTGGCCCAGTCCGGACGGCGGCGCACATGCATGGCAAACTCCTTGGCGCTCCCCATTATACGCGTCCGCTGAACTGCCGGTTACACGCCAAATGCCGCGCCAGTCCGCCAGCTGTCAGGCGATCGCCTTCTCCAGCCAGGCCTTCAGCGCCGATTTCGGCTCGGCCCCAAGCTTCGAGGCAACCACCTCGCCATCCTTGAACAGCAGCATGGTCGGGATGGATCGGATTCCGAACTTCTCCGCCGCCTCCGGCTCCTCGTCGATGTTCAGCTTCACGATGGTCACACGGCCGGCCAGCTCATCGGAGATTTCCTCCAGCGCCGGCGCGATCATGCGGCACGGCCCGCACCACTCGGCCCAGAAATCGACCAGAACCGGCGTGGGTGCTCCCAGCACCTTTTCCCCGAAATCCCCGTCCGTCACCTTGTGCGTTGCCATGCCGGTCTCCTTGTCGTTGCTGTTTCTAGTTAGGCGCTGTCTCGGCATCGCCAAGCGGTGGGTGCGCATCCATGAGCTTGCCTGGCAACAAGATGAGCTTGGGCGCTTCGGTGTAAAGGAGTGCGGCTTCGGCACGCCGGCCGGGAAAAACGTCAGCCAAAAGCGCCCGATAGGCCGCCATCTGCCGCAGCACCGGTTCCGGAACCGCTTCGGCAGACGCTGGCACGCGCCGGCCGGTCTTGAAATCCAGGAAGAGGAAATGCTCCTCTGTCACAAGCAGCCGGTCGATCCGGCCTGATACGGGCACCCCGCCGATAAGGCCCGCGACCGCCACTTCGGCCAGCGCCTCGGCCGCAAACAGGTCCGCGAACGCCGGCTCCCGCATGAGGGCCAGCGCGTCGTCGAGCAGCGCGCGGTCCACCACTCCGGCCGCCCTCAGGATCGTTTCGCCCAGCGCCTCCCGGTCGGGCGACGGCACGCGCGGCAGCCGCTCGAACAGGCGATGGAGCAACTGTCCGCGCGCTGCCGCTGCGGCGTCGCCGGGTGCGGCTGGCGGCTCGCCGGCCACCCGCTCGGCAAGGCGGGAAGGCGAAAGCGGGCGGGCGAGCGCAGGCTCCTCCGGCGCGGGCGTCGTCGCCCAGCCGGGAAGCGCGTCGGGTGTTTCCGCATCGGCCTCTGGCTCCGCGACAGGCTGCGGCACGCCGACTGTCAGGCGCAACGGCCCGTCCGGTACGGCATCCGCGCCCAGCCCTGTCATCACCCGTCGAAGCAGCGCGTGCCAGTTCCCGTCATTCTCGTAGGCAACAGTCCCGTCCTTGCGCGGCTTCGCCTGTCTCACGCCCATCTGCCCAGCCACGAACAGATGATCCTCGGCGCGGGTCAGGGCGACATAGAGGAGGCGATGAAACTCCTGCAGTTGCCGGGCTTTCTCTGCCATCAGCGCCGCGCGCACATCGCGGGTGGCCATCTCGCTTTTGCCATAGATGAGCGGCAGTGCGATCCCGCCCAGCGACACCGTCACCACGCCTCCCGGATCGGTGCGGGGTGGTCGCGCCGCATCCGCGAGCAGCACGACCGGCGCCTGCAGACCCTTTGCGGCATGGACCGTCATGATGCGCACTGCGGCGCCGGCCTCGGCGAGCGGTCGGCCGATGCTGCCCTCCGAACGGTCGAGCCGGGCCAGAAAGGCGGCAAGGCTCACGGTTCCGGCGCCCTCGGCTGCCAGTGCCTCGGCCATCAGGGCGTCCATGGCGTCTTCCGCCTCCGGCCCCAGCCGTGCCAGGAGCCGCGCTCGCCCCCGGATTGGCCCGGACAGGATTTGATCGAGGAACGCCGCCGGCGTCTCCCGGTCGGCCGCGCGCAGCAGCGATCGCACGGCAGCAACGGTGCTCGCTGCCGGCGCCACGCCCGCATCTGCGGCGGCCTGCAACCCCTGCCACAAGGACTGTCCCCTTTCGCCATGGTCGCGGAGATCGCGCACGGCGTCGTGGCCCCCGCCGAACAGTGGCGAAACGAGCAGCGCGGCCAGTGCAAGATCGTCGCGCGGCTGCGCCGCGAATCGCATCGCAGCGACCAGGTCCTGCACCGCCAG
>JBKBXK010000293.1:0-2737 GCA_046314095.1 Thermaurantiacus sp.
ACTTGATCATCGACACCATCGAGGCCGAGCGTGTCACCAAGGCCTTCGCGGTGCCGGCCGTCCTCAACATGATCATCAATCACCCGCGGGCGAAGGCTGCGGATCTCTCCAGCATGACCGAGCTTCTCTACGGCGCCTCGCCGATTCCGCTGGAGGTGCTGAAGGGGGCGATGGCGGCCTTCCGCAACGCCAGCTTCATCCAGTGCTATGGCGCAACCGAAACCTCGGGCACGGTCGTCTATCTTCCGCCGGCCGACCATGATGTCGATGGCAATGAGCGGATGCGCGGTTGCGGCCGGCCCTTTCCGGGCAATGCGGTGCGGATCGTCGATGCCGCGGGCAGGGAGGTGCCGCGCCGCGAGGTGGGCGAAATCGCGGTGCGCTCCGTCTCGGTGATGAAGGGCTATCACAACAATCCGGCAGCGACCGAGAAGGCGATTCAGGGTGGCTGGTATCTGACAGGCGATGCCGGCTGGATGGACGAGGACGGCTATCTCTACATCCACGACCGGGTGAAGGACATGATCGTCTCCGGCGCGGAGAACATCTATCCGGCCGAGGTGGAAAATGCGCTGGCCGCGCATCCGGCGGTGAGGGACTCAGCCGTCATCGGCGTGCCGGATGCGACCTGGGGCGAGGCGGTGAAGGCGATCGTGGTTCTGAAGGATGGGGCCAGCGCCAGTCCGGAGGAGCTGATCGCCCACTGCCGGAAGCATATCGCCGGCTACAAATGCCCGAAATCGGTGGATTTCGTGGCGGAGCTGCCAAGGAACCCCTCCGGCAAGATCCTGAAGAAGGAGCTCAGGAAGCCCTGGTGGGAGGGGCGGGAGCGCCAGGTGGCCTGAGCCGTCAGTCGCGCAGCGATTGGAAGGCCCGGTCGCCGCGCATCGAGGTGACCCAGGTCACCGGGTTCAATGTCGTCGATCCGTCGAGGCTGAAGGTGGTGAACTCCGCCCGGCCGACGATGTTCTCCCACGGCACGATACCGAGACCAGACCGTTCGGGCGGCACCCGGCTGTCAGACGAATTGTCCCGGTTGTCCCCCACCAGGAACATTCCGTTCTCGGGCACCAGGATGGGCGGCGTATTGTCGAGATAGGAATCGCCCATGTCGATGGTGAGATAGGATCGGCCCCCCGGCAACGTTTCGCGGAAGGTTGGAAAACGGCATACGGCCCGGCCATCGGATCCATAGCCGCGGAACTGGCTCATGCAGTCCGTGTTGGGCGAAACCGTGAACTCGACGTCCGCCACCCGCTCGCGCGGCACCCGCTCGCCATTCAGCCACAGCTCGCCGTCGATCATCTGGACCGTGTCGCCGGGAAGGCCGACAACGCGCTTGATCCAGTCCTTCCCGTCTGAGGGCGACTTCACCACGATGATGTCGCCCCGCTCGGGCCAGCTTCCGAACAGACGCCCATTCATGCGCGGCAGGATCGGCAGCGAGGGCGAGAGATAGGAAAAGCCGAAGGGGAATTTCGAAACGATCAGCCGATCGCCGACCAGCAACGTCGGCACCATCGATTCCGAGGGGATGTAGAACGGCTTGGCGATGAAGCTGTGGATGCCCAGCACCGCGAGGATCAGGATCGCCCACTGGCGAATCTCGTGACCCCAGTCGAACTTCTTGTCCGCCTTCGATTTCTTGCCCTTGCCGCGCTCGGGCTGCTCGGCCGTGGATTCGGGCGCAGGTGCGGTCATCTCGGTCTCGCAGTGATCAGCACGATCGCCTGTGCCCAGGGATGATCGTCGGTGAGCGTGAGGTGAATGTCTGCGATATGCCCCACCGGGGTGATGGCGGCAAGCCGCTCCGCCGCTCCGCCCGAAAGCGCCAGCGTTGGCTGGCCGGAGGGCAGGTTCACCACGCCCATGTCGCGGAAGAACACGCCCTGCCGGAACCCTGTCCCAAGGGCCTTGGCGCAGGCTTCCTTGGCGGCGAAGCGCTTGGCATAGGTGGCAGCGCGCGTACGCACCCGCCGGTCCGCCTTGGCGCGTTCGATGGGCGTGAACAGGCGCTCGATGAAACGCTCGCCGAAGCGGTCGATCGAACGGTCGATGCGCTCGATGTTGCAGAGGTCCGAGCCAAAACCGATCACCACAAGGCCGGCCGGCGCCAGGCCGCTCATGCGGTCCGCGCCGCGTCCATGCGCACCCGCATCGCACGAATGGCGCCATCGAGGCCGATGAACACCGCCTCGCCGACCAGGAAGTGGCCGATGTTGAGCTCTGCAATCTCCGGGATGGCGGCAACCGCGCCCACATTGGCAAAGCTGAGCCCGTGGCCGGCGTGCACCTCGAGGCCCGCCGATGCAGCGAGCCGGGCAGCATCGGCCAGACGGCCAAGCTCGTCCACCGACCCATCCGAATGGGCATAGGGGCCGGTGTGCAGTTCCACCACCGGCGCACCCAGGCGGGCGGCGGCCTCCACCTGCCGGGCGTCGGGCGCGATGAACAGCGAGACGCGGATGCCGGCCTCGCCCAGTTGCTCTACCAGAGGTTTCAGCGTGTTGTGCTTGCCTGCCGCGTCCAGTCCGCCTTCCGTGGTGCGCTCGGCACGTCGTTCCGGGACGATGCAGGCAGCATGGGGGCGGCTGCGCAGCGCGATGTCCAGCATCTCGTCAGTCGCGGCCATCTCGAGATTGAGCGGCAGGTCGATCTCGGCCACGAGGCGCGCGATGTCGGCATCCGTCATGTGCCGGCGATCTTCCCGCAGATGGGCGGTAATGCCGTCCGCGCC
>JBKBXK010000294.1:0-2729 GCA_046314095.1 Thermaurantiacus sp.
GGAGCGCCCGGCCGCGCCCGCCGCCAACATCAGGTTCTCCGCCGCGCAGCCGAGCGAGGCGTAAAGGTGGTGGTGATCCGCATCCGCCACCGGCAGCGCGCGGGACATGTCGGGCAGGATCGCGACCCCGACGGCGGTCCGACGGAACCGCCACCCTTGGGCGTTGTGGCTGTTGGCGGCGAGGGTGGCGTAATGCACGAGCCCCTCGAAGGTCGTAACATCGCGCGCCGACCAGAGCGCGGCGGTGGCGGCATCATGGTCGGGGCCTCGGGTGAGCACGTAGCCGCCTCCGGCGACGAGGGCGAAAGCGCCGCCGGTCAGCAGCATGGAACGACGCGAGAGCATGGTGACAACCCGGGGATTGGGGAAGGAGCGCGCTTCCGAATACCACATTCCCGCATTGCGGCGATTTGACCTCAATCATGCGGATCACCCTTCTTGCCCGGGGATCCGAAACGGCAGGCACGATCATTCAACGGACGCGCCGACGTCGCGCTTGGCTGCCTCGGCGCGCCGAGGCATGATCCGCAGTACGTCCTCGCGCAGCAGAGGCCGGCCGCGGGCCGGTTCTTCGAGCATGCGCGCGCCGACCTAGCCGGCCAGATTGCAGACGATTTCGGCATACCGGAGCGTCGCCCATGGGTTGGGGCTTTCCGTCCGGCAGAGCGAGCGCGCGTTCAGCACAGGCTTGCCATGTTCGATGACCACCTGCCCATCCACGAGTTTGTCCCGCAGCGCGGCGAGGGCCTGCCCGAAGGCCTCGTGCCGTCTCGCGCGCGGATAGAAGGACAGGACGTAGACGTAGAAGAACAGATTGTAGCGGAACATCGGGAATTCCACCTGCATGAAACGGGTCCCGATCCCGTAGTGGCAGGGGCCGAGCGGACGGCGCACCGACCAGTGGTCCAGCAGGGTATCGACGGCGCGCTCGGCCTCTGGCGATGTGACCAGCGGCGACCGGAAGCGCAGGACGTCGAGCGCGGCCAGCGTCGTGCCGGGGTTCGAGGCATCGGTGTCCGGACCTGCTCCGAACTTCAGCACCGTGCAGCGCCAGCCACCATCGGCGGCCTGCGTGGTCAGCAGGTGATCGAATGTCGGGTCAAGCTTCGGGTCATCGGCCAGGCCAAGCCGGCAAAGAAGCCGCGCTGCCTCGGCCGTATGGCAGGGCTGCACCGACAGATGTGGGCCAGGCCGGATCCTTCCGTCGTCCGTCTGGCAGGCAAGGAGCGTGTTCGCGATCCCTCGGGCAACCGGGTCTGACGGATCGAGCCCCAGTTCGGCCAGCATCAGTCCGCAGGCCAAAGTCGAGAACGGGGTCCCCACGTTCCATCGACCATCCGCCGTGGCCCAGAAGTCGCCGCCGTTGACGCTGCGCTTCGCCAGAAGCGCCGCCCTGTCGGCCTTGGAGATGTCGTCGTCGGTCGTCAAAGGATATGCCCTCGTGCTGTCGGGCAAGGATAGGCCGCACCGAAGTTTGCCGGCAACGAAAGGGTTGGCTTTGCGCAAGGCCTTCCTTTCGGGCTCAGGTGGCGATCGCCTGGGCAACGAAGTAGTCGCCCTTGACACGCAACGGGCAGGGGTGGTTCGCCCGTCAGGACAGGAGGGATGACGCCGTGAACGACAAAGGATCCCCCGAAGCAGTTTCTGAAAGTGGCGACAGGCGCCAGACGTGGCGCCGTCTGCCTGCGGGCATCTGGGCGCTGGGGTTCGTCTCGCTCCTGATGGACGTCTCGTCCGAGATGATCCATGCGCTCTTGCCGGTCTACCTGGTGGTGGGGCTGGGCGCGACGGCGCTGACGGTGGGCATCATCGAGGGCATCGCCGAAGCAACGGCGGCGATCACCAAGGTCTTTTCCGGTGCGCTGAGCGACCGGATCGGCCGGCGCAAGGAACTGGCGGCCATCGGCTACGGGCTGGCGGCCGTCACCAAGCCGGTCTTTCCGCTGGCGCCCACGGTCGGCTGGCTGGTTGCCGCGCGCTTCATCGACCGGGTGGGCAAGGGCATCCGCGGCGCTCCGCGCGATGCGCTGGTCGCGGACATCGCCCCGCCGGAACTGCGGGGTGCGGCCTTCGGGCTGCGGCAGTCGCTGGACACGGCGGGGGCGTTCATCGGGCCCTTGCTGGCGATCGGGCTGATGTGGTTCTTCGCCGACGATTTCGCTTCCGTCTTCTGGGTGGCGGTGATCCCCGCCTTCGCGGCGCTCGCGCTGATCCTGTTTGTCGTGCACGAACCCGCGCGCCCAGCCGGACTGCGCAAGGTGAAGAACCCGCTCAGCCGGCGCGAACTGGCCGGGCTCGGCGCGGTCTACTGGTGGGTCGTCGCGGTGGCGGCGGTATTCACGCTGGCCCGCTTCAGCGAGGCCTTCCTGATCCTGCGGGCAGAGGGCATGGGCCTGTCGCTGATGTTCGTGCCGGTGGTGCTGGTCATGCTGAACATCGCCTATGCGCTGTCGGCCTATCCTGTCGGCGCGCTGTCGGACGGCGTGAACCGCATCGCGATCCTGATCGTGGGCCTTGTCCTGCTGATCGCCGCCGACCTTGTGCTGGCCTTTGCGCCGGGTCTTTGGGGGTTCCTCGCAGGCGTCGTGCTCTGGGGCCTGCACATGGGTTTCACGCAAGGGCTGCTGGCGACTCTGGTCGCCGATGCGGCGCCGGCCGAATTGCGCGGGACCGCCTACGGCATGTTCAGTCTCGTCACCGGCATCGCGCTGCTCGCGGCCAGCGTTATC
>JBKBXK010000295.1:0-1198 GCA_046314095.1 Thermaurantiacus sp.
GATGGAATGGCTGACCGAAATCTGGGCCGAGGACGAACTGGAGGCTATCGGGCTGAAGGCGCGCCGGAGGGCGATCTTTCACGGCGCGCCCGGCACCGGCAAGACGACGCTCGCCCATCATCTTGCCGCCCGGCTCGGCCTGCCGATGCTTGTCGTGCGGCCGGAGCGGCTGCAAAGCCGGTACATCTCCGTCACCGGCGAGCAGATCGGCCAGCTCTTCGACCTGGTGCGGGCGGAGCCGGAGCCGGTCTTGCTGTTCTTCGACGAGTTCGATTCGGTCGCCGCCAAGCGCATGAGTTCCGGACACAACCAGACCGGCGAGCAGGATCACAATCACTCCGTCAATGTGATGCTGGCGAATTTCGACCGGCATGAGGGCTTCATCGTGGCGGCGACCAATTACGGGGAGCGGGTCGACGAGGCGCTGTGGCGGCGCTTCGAGATACAGATCGGGCTCGAACTGCCCGGCGATCACGAGCGCCGGCGGATCCTCGAACGCTATTTCGCGCCTTTCGTGGTGCCGGAGGATGCACTGCGCGCGCTTGCCGATGCGCTGGAGACCGCGACGCCGGCGCTGATGCGGTCGTTTTGCGAGAACATCAAGCGGCAGATCGTGGTCGGGCCCAAGGCCGGCTGGGAGATGAGCCGCGAGGCGGTGATCTCGCGTGTCATCACGACGGTGCAACCGCATCCCGAGATCGGCAAGCCCAGACTGTGGTCGCTCGGGCTGAAGGACGCGGCCCTGGGCCGGCTTCCGTGGCCGCTGGAAAAAAAGCTCGACGCCTATCCGCCGGTCGCCACCGAGACGGCCAAGGGCGAAGTCGTGCCATTGCGGAGGCCGGGATGAATGCGCTGTGGGGCAAGTGCACCGATTGCGGCCATGTCTGGCCAGTCGCCCATCTGCCTATGGAGATGACCCGCGCGGCCGAATTGGCGAAGCGGGCGGCCTGCCCGAAATGCGGTGCCTCATCGGGCATCAAGGTGGCGAGCAAGGCCGACATTCCGGCGGAGGGTGCGGCATGAACGCTCCCGCCACGATCACTGTCTCGTCGCTGCCCGCCATGGTGCGGGCGGCGGCCGACAAGCTGGCCTCCGCCACATCGGCGGCGGAGGTGCTGGAGGCGCGCGACAAGGCGACGCTGGCGTATGATGCCGCCAAGCGGGCGGCACGATTGGGCAAGGCCAAGGCCGCTCATGA
>JBKBXK010000295.1:1208-2726 GCA_046314095.1 Thermaurantiacus sp.
GCCTGATCGCGGCCGCCCATCGCGCCCAGGCCGACGCGCTGGAAATCGAGGCGGCGGCGAAGCGGCGGCTGGCGGATGAATACGATTCGGCGCAGGAGCGGGGGGAGGTCCAGAAACGAGGCGGAGACAGGGTGAGCAATGTTCCCGACCGGAACAATGCTCCCAAGGCCGAAGATATCGGCCTCACCCGCAAGGACGTGTTCGAGGCCCGCCAGCTGCGCGATGCCATGGTTGCCGATCCTTCCATCGTCCGCCGCGCGCTCGACGATGCGCTGGCCTCGGGTGACGAACCGACGCGGGCCGCGCTCAAACGGGCGATCGCGCCGGTGGCTCGCGGTCACGCCATCGGCACGCGCACCGCCAGCAAGGAAGAGCGCGGCAACAATCTCTACGAGACTCCGCGCGAGGCCATGGCCACGCTGCTGGCGCTGGAAGATTTTTCAGCCCGCATCTGGGAGCCGGCTTGCGGGCGCGGCGCTATCGCCCGCGAGCTGGAAGATGCCGGCCACGAGGTGCTGCTTTCCGACCTGGTCGACTACGGCACTGCGACGAAAGACGGTGAGTGCCAGGAGGTCGGGGACTTTCTGGCCACGCGTCTGGCGCCGGACGGGGTTCGCGGCGCCTGGCGCGGCGCGCTGCCGGTCGCCACGGACATCGTGACCAACCCGCCCTATGGCGAGGCGCTGAACGGTTTCGTCGCGCATGCGCTGAAGGCGCACCGGCCGAAGAAGATGGCGCTGCTGCTCAACCTCAATTTTCTGTGCGGGACAGACGATGCGGACCGCAACTTCGTGCTCGACGAAAACCCGCCGGCGCGGATCCTGATCTTCTCGCGGCGCCTGCCGATGATGCATCGCGACGGATATGAGGGTCCGCGCGCGTCCAGCCAGATGAACACGGCATGGTTCATCTGGGAGCAGGACGCGGACGGCCAGTATCGCGGGGCGATGCAGGCGCGGCGCGTCGACTGGAAGGAATTCGTCGACCAAGCTGCGCTTCCACCGACAACCGAACCGTATGCGCTCACCTCCTCCCGGGCGCAGGCGGCAGAGGCCGAGGCGGCACCTCCTCCCGCCGCTTCGGTCTCGGCAATTCCGCCACTGCAATGGCGCCAGGACGGATACCGCCATCTGGCCTATTCGGGCGACCTTGAGGTGGGCGCGGCTTTCGCGCCCCACAGTGCGAAGGAAAAATGGTCCTGGCGACTCTTCGTCGGGGACTTAAGCGCAACCGTCGACCGCCACACCGTCACCGATTTGGAAGCCGCGAAGGCGGGAATCGCCGGCGCGTGGATGGGGCATCTGGCCAAAGCCGGTTTTGCCGTCGTCTTGCCGCCAGAACCGCCCGCGACCAAGAGGCGCGGGCGGAGTGTTGCCAATACCGTTCCAGCTTCGCCGGCGGCCGCTCTTCCGCCGGATGAGGGCGCGGAGGCGGCGAGTAGGTACGTCGCCTCCGCCAGCCTGCCGCCGGCGCCGGGCGTTTCCGCGCCGGTGGAGTTCTCGGTCGGCGGGATGAAGA
>JBKBXK010000296.1:0-2706 GCA_046314095.1 Thermaurantiacus sp.
GGTCGCCCACCATCACCGACTGCAATCTCGTTCTCGGCCGAATCCAGCCGTCTGCCTTCCCACAGGTATTCGGCCCCGGTGGTGATGCGCCACTTGATGCAGAGGCGGCGCGCACGGCGCTGATGGATCTTGCCGAAGAGGTGCGCGCAGCGACCGGAGAGATTGTTTCGGTGGAGGCGCTGGCCGAGGGACTGGTCGCAATTTCCAACGCGCACATGGCCGATGCCATCCGCCAGATCTCGATCGCGCGCGGACATGATCCTGCCGAACATGCACTGGTCGCCTTTGGCGGCGCTGGCGGCCAGCATGGCTGTGCGCTTGCCGAAGCGCTCGGCATCGGCACGGTGGTGGTTCCACCCGATGCTGGTCTTCTGTCGGCGCGGGGGATTGCCGAGGCGCCCTTGTCGGTCACGCGCGAGAAGACTCTGGCCCTGCCCTTCGATGGGGCGCTTGACGCGGTGCTGCGCCCTGCTGCAGCGGCGCTCGCGCAAGACGCGGAGACCGCGCTGCGGGACCAGCAAATCCCGCTCGGCAAGGTAACGACCGAGATTCGCGCGCATGTTCGCTACGCTGGCGCCGACACAGCACTGGTTGTTCCAGTCCGGAGCGAGGACGAGATGCGCCGGGCCTTTGCCGACGGTCATATGGCGCGCTTCGGCTTTCTGACCGAAGGAGCCGCTCTGCTGCTCGACATGCTGGAAGCGGAAGCGCGTGGGGTTCCGCCGGTCGGCCAAGGTTCGGCACGGTCGCCGGACGCGGCACGAGGCGAAGGGCTGCCAGCCGAGATCCGTCTGGTTACAGGGGGCTGCGAAGTCTCTGCTCCATTGTTCCGCAGGGAGGCCCTGCCTGCGGACGTCACCGTTGCCGGGCCAGCCATCATCGCCGACAACGGCTCGACAGTCTTCGTGGCGCCGGGCTGGGCTGCGACGGTGCACCACTCCGGCGCGCTTCTGCTCGCGCGAACGGGCCGTGCCTGCGCGGAGGCGGCTGCTCCTGAGGCGATCCGGCTGGAGCTTCTGAACGCGCTCTTCATGGGGATTGCAAGCGAGATGGGAACGGCGCTGGCAGCCAGCGCGCGATCGGTGAACATGAAGGAGCGGCTGGATTTCTCATGCGCCGTGTTCGATCCCGAAGGTGGGCTTGTGGCGAACGCGCCGCACATGCCGGTGCATCTCGGCTCGATGGGGGACAGCGTGCGCGCCATCATCGCCGCGCGCGCAGCCGATGGGCGGGGCATCCGTGACGGCGACGTATATGCGCTGAACGCCCCCTGGGCTGGCGGCACCCATCTGCCAGACATCACGGTGATCCGCCCGGTCTTCCTGGGGGCCGACACCCCGCAGGCCTGGGTGGCCGCGCGTGGCCACCACGCCGACGTGGGCGGCATCACGCCGGGCTCCATGCCGCCGCTGAGCCAGAACCTTGCAGAAGAGGGCGTGGTGCTCGACGATGTGCTGATCGTGGCCGAGGGCCGCTTCCGCGAGACGGAACTGCATGCCCTGTTCGCGGCTGGCCCGCACCCGGCGCGCGATATCGCCCGGAACCTCGCCGACCTTCGGGCGCAGGTGGCCGCCTGTCAGCGAGGCGCCGCAGCAATCGGCGATGCTGTCGACCGCCTCGGCACCGATGGCCTGGCTCGCGCGATGCAGGATATCCAGGAGAATGCCGCCAACGCGGTGAAGGCGCTCATCGCCAGCCTGTCGGACGGGGAAGCCGATCTGCCGATGGACGATGGCGCGCATATCCGCGTGGCCATACGCGTGGACCGGCGAATGCCTCACCTGACAGTGGATTTCTCCGGCACCAGTGAGCAACGGACGGGCAATCTCAACGCTCCGCCGTCCGTTACGCGCGCGGCACTGCTCTATGTGCTGCGCACGCTCCTCGATGTACCCATCCCGCTGAACGACGGCTGCCTGCGCCATGTGACGCTCCACATTCCAGAGGGCTCGCTGCTGGCGCCTTCCCCCGGGGCAGCTGTCGTCGGGGGAAATGTCGAGACGAGCCAGGTCGTCACCGACGCCCTGTTGGTCGCGCTCGGTGCAATGGCGGGAAGCGCCGGCACGATGTCGAACCTGACGTTCGGCAACGCCCGACACCAATATTATGAAACAATCGCGGGCGGCAGTGGTGCCGGGCCGGGCTTTGCCGGAACCGCGGCCGTCCAGACCCATATGACCAACAGTCGCCTCACTGACCCGGAGGTTCTTGAGACACGCCATCCCGTGCGCGTGGAGCGGTTCGCCGTGCGCCGCGGGTCGGGCGGAGCCGGCCGCTGGCGGGGCGGCGACGGGGCCATCCGCCGCCTGGTCTTCGAGGAGTCGATGACCGTTGCGATCCTTTCCAACCGCCGCTGCACGGCTCCGCCCGGTCTTGCGGGCGGCGACGACGGAGCACCCGGTGCCAACCGTATCGTTCGCGCCGACGGCCGTGTCGAGCCGCTCGGGTCGACCGACTGCGGCGAGGTTGCGCCCGGCGATGCCATCGAGATCGAAACGCCGGGCGGAGGCGGCTATGGTGCCTGAGCCTCCGGCTTGATGCAGCACGCCCTGCCGCTATATTCGGCCGGCTATAGCAGTGGGATGAGGGTGCGTGCGCTTGCGGAGGCGGGACTGTCTGGCAGGATTTCTTGCGTTCGCGGCGGCGCCTGCAGTTGCCCTCGCACAGCGCGAGCGGCCACCCCCGATTGCCGCTGCGGCCGACCTG
>JBKBXK010000297.1:0-2705 GCA_046314095.1 Thermaurantiacus sp.
GGTCCGTCGGGGGAAGTCCTCATCACCGGCGCGATCCTGCTTGCGGCCTTGTCCACCCTCAATGTTACCATTCTTACCGGTGCGCGGGCGATGTGCGCGCTAGGCCAGGCCGTGCCCGCCTTCACCTTCCTGGGCCGATGGGAGGTTGGCCGCTCCATCCCCGGCCCGGCACTGGCAATCCAGGGGGCGGTTGCGCTTCTGCTGATCGCCTATGGCGCCGGTGCGCGCGATTCGTTCGGAGCAATGGTTGCCTTCGGTGCCCCGGCCTTCTGGCTGTTCCTGCTGCTGACGGTGCTGGCGCTGTTCCGTTTCCGTGCCCGGGCGCCCAGCCATGCGGGCTTCCGGGTCCCGTTCTGGCCGGTCACGCCACTCCTGTTTGCCGGGGTGTGCGGATGGATGCTCTGGTCATCGATCGGCTATGCGCGCTTCCTTGCCGGCACATCTGAAGGCGCGACGCTTGCCGGCTGGCTGGGTATCGCGGTGCTGCTGGCGGGCGTGCCGCTGATGTGGCTGGCGCGCCGCAGGGTCGGCGTGCGCCCGGCCGAATGAGGAGAGGGGCATGAACGACGAGGGGGATGCAGCGCGCGCGGCGCGGGCCGCCGGCTGGGTTGAAAAGGCCGGGCGCGCAATTCCGGACCCGATCGTCATCTTCATGGGCCTCTGGGTGATCGTCTTCGTCGCCTCGATCCTGCTTGGTGGCTATCGTTACGAAACGCAGGGGCCGGGCGATACCCGCGTGGAGCAGACCATCCGCTCGATGGCAACACCGGAGAACATCCGCTGGATCTTTGACAACGCGATCCTTGCCAACTGGCTGGCATTCGGCGGCGGCGTGCTTGGCATCATCATCTTCATCATCATGGCGGTCGGCGTTGCCGAGCATACCGGCCTTCTGGGCGCGCTCATCAAGCGGGCAGGCGCAGCCATTCCCGAGCGGTTCCTCGCCCTTGCAGTTGTCTTTCTCGGCATCATGAGCTCGCTCGCCAGCGACGCCGGCTATGTGATTCTCGTGCCACTTGCGGGCCTCCTCTACGCAAGCCTCGGCAAGCATCCGCTGGTCGGCATGGCTGCGGCCTTTGCCGGCGTCTCGGCAGGATTTTCGGCCAATCTCATCCCCGGCACGACCAGTGATGTGATCATCGGAGTCAATGCCCGGGCCTTTGCGGAGGCGAGCGGAATCCCCTTCGCGGCCGGCGACGGGCGGGCGCTCAACCCGGCCACCATGACTTTCTGGTTCACTGCCGCCTCGGTGTTCCTCCTGGCACCTGTCGGCGCCTGGGTCACCAATCGCTTTGTCGCCCGGAAGCTGGAGGCGGTGCCCCACCAGATCCCGGAGGACATGGATGTGGGCGAGTTCGAGCTCACACCGCAGGAACATCGCGGCCTTCGCGCGGCCGGAATCGGTCTCCTTTTGTCGCTTGCGATCGTTGCAGCGCTCGGCTTCGGGCCGCTGGCGCCGTTTGTGGACCCGGAGAGCGGGCAGGCCGTAAACCCCTTCCTGGAACGGCTGGTGTTGCTGATCGCGCTGACCTTCATCATCACCGGTACCGCCTTCGGCATTGCTGCTGGCAAGGTTAAGAAGACGATGGACGTGGTGCAGGGCATGATCGCCCAGATGAACACCATGGGCTATGTGGTGGTGCTCACCTTCTTCGCGTACAATGCGCTGGCCCTCATATCCTATTCCGGTCTCGGCACGCTGGTGACGCATCTTGGTGCAACCGGCCTTCTCGCACTGGGGCTTCAGAACACGCCAGTGCTGTTGCTGGTCGGCTTTGTGTTGCTGACGGCCTTTCTGAACCTCGTGATCGGCGGGCTCACCTCCAAGTGGCTGCTGCTCGGGCCGATGTTCATCCCGATGCTCTACACCGTGAACCCGGCGATGACCCCGGATATTGTGGCCGCCGCCTATCGCGTGGGGGACAGCGTGACGAATATCGTGACGCCGATGATGTTTTATGCCGGCGTGATCCTTGCCTTCGCGCGCCGCTATGTCCCGTCCTTCACGCTCGGCGAGCTGTTCATCCTGATGTTCCCCTATTCGGTCGTGTTTCTGCTGGTGTGGACGACCTTCCTCGTCGGCTTCTTCGCACTGGGCATCCCGCTAGGCTTTTGAGCGGCTTGTGCGGCCTCGCGACGCGGCCTAGCAGGCCGCAGGAGAGCGACTCATGGGGCATATCCGGACAGGGCTGGCATCGATGGTGGCGGGACTTGTGTCAGCCCCGGCCGTGGCACAGGGCAGCGTTCCGCCCCAGATCGAGGCGCGGGTGAACGAACTGGTGGCGCGCTGCGTCGCCGCCGGTGGGACGCTCGGCTCGATGCGCGGCGAGGGGCGCTTCGTGCTTCCGGCCGACTTCACCGGCAACGGCCAGCTCGACTTTCTCGTGTCCGAAGGCAATGTCCCGTGCACCGGCCGCCCGGCGCTGTTCCGGCCCGATGGCCTTGCGCGCGTCGAGCTGTGGGTGCGGCAGGCGGACGGCTCGGCGCGGCTTGCCTTTGCCGACCGGCTGCTGGCCTATCGCGTGCTTGCCGGGCCGCCGGCGCGGCTGCAGATCGCCCGGCGCGGGCCAGCCTGCGGCGCGGCGCGCTGCGGCGACGAGCTGCGCTGGAATGCGTCCGCCACCCGCTTCGACATGGCGCCGACCGACGGCCGCCGCGTGGCAATCGCCGCCGCGCCCGGCGCCATGGCTGCGACTGCAGCGGCA
>JBKBXK010000298.1:0-2690 GCA_046314095.1 Thermaurantiacus sp.
CCGACTTCCCGCGCCGCCGCCTCGAAGGCCGCTGGATCGTGGTTCGCCATGGCTATGTCGAAAGCGGTGGCCTGCATGTGTTTCGAGGCAGGGGCCCCGCCCACGGCACGGTTGTGTTCCGGGCTGCG
Organism: Thermaurantiacus sp.; assembly: GCA_046314095.1. GTDB lineage: Bacteria > Pseudomonadota > Alphaproteobacteria > Sphingomonadales > Sphingomonadaceae > Thermaurantiacus. Next base: position 129 of record JBKBXK010000298.1, read on the forward strand.
GTAGGCTGAGCGGATGATCAGCGGCTTGCCCAGCCGGTCGCGCAGGGCTTGCAGCTTGTCCATGGCTTCCGTGTTGATCTTTATCGCGCCGGTGCCGCGGCAAGCGATCTCGGCGGCCGAGAAGTTCGGCCAGCGCCATGTGTTGGCGGGCACATCGCGCCAGTGGGGGTAGGACAGGGTCGGCATGGTGGATCCTCCAGATGAAAAAACCCGCCTCTGGGGCGGGTGGGGTGTCGGTTGCCAAGGGTCAGGAAATTCAGTCGGATCGGCCGCGCTGGAAGGCGTCGAAGAGCATGTCGCGCATCGAGCGGATGTCCGTCTCGATCCGGTCGAGGCGGTCGCCATCGGCCTTGCGATCCTCGCTGCGCTGACGGTCGATCCGGTCCCGGTCGGCGATGAGTTCCCGGTCGAGGCGATCCAGCAGGGCCTCGTTGGTGAAGGCCTTCCTCGTGATCGCCGCGATCAGGGTCATGGTGCCGCCGATCAGGGCGGTCAGCGCGGCGGTGATCCCGTGGTCCCGAAAGGCCCGCGCGACCGCGTCGGCGAGTGTTGTCTGGTCGTTCATGATGGTCCTTTCATTGCCGCAGGCTGCGGTCGCTCAGAAGTCGGTTTCCAGATAAACACCGGCGCAATCGTAGGCGACTGCGGCGGCGGTCGCGCCGGTGTTCAGGAAGAGGCGCGGCGACAGGAATTGCGTGGCAGCGGGCAGATCGGCGGTGATTTCCTGCTCGAAGACCGCGCCGGAAACCTCGTCGACCACGCGGACCCAGACCGAGCTTCCGTTCGGCGGCGCGGCAATGAACAGGGTCAGCACGCCGCCCGTCGCGATGGCAAAGCTCGCCCCCATGTCGGTCAGGGTCGGTGCGCCGGTCCCGTCGTTCGCGACCAGTTGCCAGCGGGTGTGCGTCCCGCGCTGGAAACCGATGCCGATGCAGTTGATGGCTGCGGCCAGCGTCAGGGTGGTGGCAAGCGCGGCGGTCGAGCCATAGAGGCCGAAGAACCCCATCCCGGTCGCCTGCAGCGTTGTCAGCGAAATCCGCGTGACGAAGGTCCAGCCGCCGAGGCTCGCCGCGTTGCCGCGCCAACAGGCCCAGCCTGCGGAGCGCTGGTCGGCGACCGAGTCCACGACGGCCGCCGAGGTCAGGCGCCAGCGGCGCATGCTGGCGGCCAGGTTCGTGGCGGCCAGCGTCGGGTGCGACACGGTACCAACCGAGGTGATCGGCAGGCCCTCGGTCGTGATCGTGGTGCTGACCGAGGGCGACCAGTTGGCGATGCGGTTCACCCCGAAGTGTGGCTGGAGCGGGAAGTCCCGGCCCGAAGGGCGCATCACGTCGATCCACGGTGCCCCGGCGCGGCTGCGCGCATAGATGGCGGCCTTGCCCGCCGGTGGCGGGGGCGGCGCAGCGGCAAGTCCCGGCAGTACCGTGGGCTGCGGCAGTTCCAGCTGGCCGCTGGTGCGGTCGATCCGGATCGCGTCGAAGAAGGCCGAGCCGTCCGGGCTGACCTTGAAGCTGAAGTCGTCATTGCCAAGGAGGCCGATGAGCGCCCGCGCCGAGAAGCCGGTCTTGAACGCGAAGGCGGCGTCGTTCCCGGCGGCGGCCTTGTTCACCGTGGCTTCGACGCCCGCGCCTGCGTTGTTCAGCAGCACGGCCGGGGTGTTGACCGAGAGGCGGTTGTAGCTGTCGGCCGCGGCCCCGCCGAGGCCCAAGAGCTGCGCGGTCAGATTGGCTTGGGGCATGCCGACCTGCGTGACCGCATTCGCGAAGGTGACAGTGGGCGTGTTCACCACCGTCGTGCCACCGGCCCCAGCCGTGGCCGAGCCGATGTTCACGACGGTGGTCGATCCAGATGCGCCGCCAGTGCCGAGGTTCACCGTCTTGGTCACGCCCGTCGTCGTGGCCCCGGTGCCCAGCCCGTAGGTCGCGGTCGTCGTCGCCGTGCCGATGGTCGCTGTGGCCCCGGACGTCGTCACCGTTCCCGAGGCGGTCAGCGTGCCGGAGAAGGTCTTGTTGCCAGTGAAGGTCTGGGTGCCCGCCAGGATTGCCAGTTCGGACGAGGTGTTCGGCAGGGTGAAGCTGCGCGTGGTCCCGGCGCTGATCCCCGCCAGCGAGAAGGTGGCCTTCTTCGTGGGATCGGCATCGTTGACGAGGCTGAACACCGCATCCGACACATCGCGCGGATCGCCCACGACCTCCCAGGCACTCCCGGTCCAGACGAGGAACACGCCCTCGGCCGCGACCCAAGTGAGCCAGCCGGTGCGCGGGACGAGCCGGATCCACGCGCCGTCAACCCAGAAGGCGATATTCAGATCCCATCCTGCCCAGAGGCCAGTGGCGCCGGAGGCCACAAGGTGCCTGTTCCCATCCGCGGGGCTGGCCGGGGGCGCGGTGCGCATGCGGTCGAGGACCGACAGTTGCACCATGGCATCGAGCAGGCGCAGCGCCTCGTTGTGGGTGACATGCTTCTGCGCCTGCGCCGCCAGAAGATAGGGCAGGCCCAGGTCAGACTCGGAGAGGAAGAGCGGCGAGCCGGGCAGAAGTGTACCGTCCCGGTCGGGGGAGG
>JBKBXK010000299.1:0-2677 GCA_046314095.1 Thermaurantiacus sp.
CCCCGGCGGGGCCGCCAGTTTCGACGGCTACATGGGCGTCGTCTCCGCCGCCCAGCGCGAGGAGTTCAATACCGGCAACAACCCGATCATGCTCGGCTCGATAGGCTGGCGCGGCAACGGCACGCTCTGGTCCTCCGACACGTCCGCCGCGTCCCAACGTCTGACCGGCCTGCCACCCTTTGGCGCAGGAGATGTGCTGATGTTCGTGCTCGACCCCGCTGCTGCCAGTCTCTGGGTTGGTAAGAACGGCGTCTGGCGCGATGACCCGATAAGCGGGGCACCGACATGGACTGCGGGTGGCAGCACTGCCTTTTACTCACAGATTCAAGGGCGCAATCCAGGGGATGGTGGCACTTTGCGTTCCCAGCCATCGCAGTTCAGCTATCCCGTGCCACCTGGCGTGCGCGCGCTGGGCTTTGAAGAACCCGATCTGCGCATCTTCGAGGCGCATACCTTCATCGAGTTCGGGTGGGATAAGCATCTCAGCGTTGGCGAATTTGAAGCCTGGCTCGTTCTCGGAGGCGGAACACGCCTCACCTCGGCCGATGCGTCGTTGTTTCTTGAGCACGGTGGCGGGACACGCCTCACCACCGCCCATGCAGCCCTCTACATAGAAATGGAATTGCCATGAGTTACGTTCTCCATCTGGGCCATCAGCCCACCGATATCGCCGGAATATCCGGGCTCCTGAGCACCGCCATTGGAGGGTTCGATGCAACCCTCGATATTAATGCCATCCGGCATGTCGGCTTTAACAGCTATTCCGCGCCATTCTCCTTTTCGGTGCCGGAGCCTTCGGGCGATCTGTGGCTGGGGTTTCGCTACGTGCCGCCCAATGCCGATGCCAACAGCATCAACCGATCCGAGGCGAGCTTTCTGGAATTCTATGATGCAAACAACGTATTGCTTGCCCAGATCAAGCCCATCACATCGACCAACCGGTATCATGCCATCGCCTTCGGCGACACGAGCCTGCAGGGCAGTTCATCCTACACCGCCCCCAATGGCCAGCCGCAGTGGATCGATGTGCGCTTGACGGTTGGTGCAGAGATCACGATCGAATTCTATGTCGAGGGCGTGTTGCAGACGGCGGCCACTACCGCAAACAATGGCGGAAAGGGTAAGCCGCGGCATGTGGTCTTTGCCAACACCGCCCTGCACGGGATTGCTGCCAACCGCACCTGGTATTACGCCCATATTGCAGTCCTCGATGGGGTCTCAACCATCGGACGTCGCTTCGTGCGCCGCAGCCCCAACGCCATCGCCAGCTTCAACCAGATGGTCGGCAGCATTGACGCACTGCGAGACAGCGACATTGCGACGAGGGTTGCCAGCACCGCCGCGGGGCAGCGCATGTCTTTCGCGCTGACCGGACCCACGGGCCCTGCTGCGGTCTCGGCGATTGCGGGCGTACACCTCAAGCAGATCGCGCAGGCGGGCACCGATGGACCAGACGCGACAGCAGGGTTCCTGCGCATTGGCGGCGTGAACCATGACGCTTCACCCGCGACTGTGCCGGTCTTGGCACCCACGTCCGTTTATTCGAGCTGGGCGGTGAACCCGGTCGATGCCAGCCCCTGGAGCGATCTGACGCTGCCCAACGAGCTCGGGATCCTGTCCGCATGAGTCCCCATCGCTCCGGACAGGGGCATGTCCGCATGCCAGACGCCGAGTTCGAGGAACTGCTGGCGCGCGCTGCCGAGGAAGGCGCGAAACGCGCACTGGCCGATGTTGGGCTCGACGGCAGTGAGGCAGCACTCGATATCCGCGATCTGCGCAGCCTGCTGGCCTCGATCCGGTTTGTGCGCCGAACTGCCGTGCAAACCACGGTGCATATCATCACCACGGGCGTCATTCTCGCGCTGCTTGCTGGGATTGCACTCAAGCTGAAAGTCTTCGGCTCGGGCAGCTGACACGTGTGACCACTGCGCGCTGCTAAGACCCGGCGGCGATCTGCGGCCCTTATCCAGCCATTCTCCCTCTCCCGTCTACGTCCCCTGCCGCCTTCCGGGCGGCGGGCCATTCCCATTTACCCTCAACCCTTGTGGAGAACCTGATGTCTGACCCTATCCGCACCTTCCGTCATTTCCGCGACGTGCCCCAGCACCTCTGGCGCTGGCCCAACTTCTCCCCGGCCGAGATCGCCTGTCGCGGCACGGGCCAGCTGAAGCTCCACCCCGCGGCGCTCGACAAGCTGCAGGCGCTGCGCGACCGGCTGGGCAAGCCGCTGATCGTCCGCTCCGCCTATCGCAGCCCAGAGCACAATCGCGCAGTAGGTGGAGCGAAGGCATCGAAACATACGGATGGCACGGCCTTCGACATCGCCATGTCGAACCATGACCCGGTGAAATTCGCCGAGGCCGCCCGCGCCGTGGGGTTTCTGGGCTTCGGCACCTATCCCCGATCGGGCTTCATGCATATCGATCTGGGTCCGGCGCGCAACTGGGGCGAGCCGTTCCCTCTGCGCGCGGTCCCGTTTGTGGCGGAGACGCGCCCAGCGCGCGAGGCCATTGCGCAAAGCCGGACACTGCGCGGCACCGGGGCTGCAGGCGTGGCAACTGTTGGCGCAGCCGGCGTCGAGGTGGCACAGGAGGTGCTGGCCGAGGCGCAGGGCGCGGTTCTGCCTCTGCTGCCCTATCTCGACACGCTCCGCTGGCTCTTTATCGCGCTGGCGCTG
>JBKBXK010000300.1:0-2646 GCA_046314095.1 Thermaurantiacus sp.
AACCCCGAGGTCATGCAGCGGGCGCAGGAGACCAACGGCCAGAGCCTGCTTGCCGGGCTTGAGAATATGTTGGCCGACCTGTCGCGCGGGAAGCTCACCATGACGGACGAGGCGGCGTTCGAAGTCGGTCGCAACGTTGCAGTGACTCCCGGCAAGGTAATCTTCCAGAACCGCATGTTCCAGCTGATCCATTATCAGCCGATGTGCGAGCAGGTGTTTCAGATTCCGCTCCTGATTGCGCCTCCGTGGATCAACAAATTCTACATCCTCGACCTGACCCCGGAAAAAAGCTTCATCCGCTGGGCTCTGGAGCAGGGATTGAATGTTTTCGTGATCTCCTGGAAGCAGGCAGACGAGACGAGCGGCGACATCGTGCTCGACACCTATGTCGAGGAGGGCTTTCTGAAGGCGATGGAGGTCGTGCGAGCGGTCGCCAGGGCGCCGTCGGTGCACATGATCGGCTATTGCGTCGCCGGAACGACGCTTGCGATGGTGCTCGCCTGGCTCGCTGCACAGGGCCGCGCCAAGGAGGTGACGACAGCGACCTTCTTCACCGCGCAGACCGATTTTGCGGAGGCAGGGGAGCTGAAGACACTGGTTGACGATGCCATGATCGCGACCATCGAGCAGCTTGGCAGCAGTGGCTTCATCGATGGTCGCTATCTGGCGACTACTTTCAACATGCTCCGGCCGACCGACCTCATCTGGAACTACGTGGTCAACAATTACCTGAAGGGTCAGGAGTATATGGCGTTCGACCTGCTCTACTGGAACTCGGATCCAACCAACGTACCCGCCCGCTGGCATGTCGACTATCTTCGTGATCTTTATCGTGACAATCGTCTTTCTTGTCCCGGTGGACTCTCTGTTCTTGGAACACCCATCGATTTGAAGCTGGTCGAAACGCCAGCCTATATTCAGGCGGGAGAAACCGATCACATCGCCCCGCCAGAGAGCGTCTGGAAGATCACCCGCGCCTTTGCCGGCCCAGTCCGGTTTGTGCTCGCCGGCTCCGGCCATATTGCCGGGGTCGTCAACCCGCCATCTTCTGGGAAATACGGCCATTGGGTGCTGCCCGAGGGCGCGGCATTGCCCGAGACACTTGAGGCGTTCCGCGAGACAGCGGTGCAGCACAAGGGGAGCTGGTGGCCGGACTGGATCGCATGGTTGACCCCTCGATCCGGCAAGAAGGTGAAGGCGCCGGTCCCCGGCAAGGCAAAGGGTTTCCCGCCGCTTGAAGATGCACCCGGCTCCTATGTGCAGGAGCGGGTTGCGTGAGCGATTTCCGGGACAGGATGCGCCGCATCATAACTGGCGACGACGAGGCAGCCCGCTCGGTCATCATTCTGGACGGGCCGCCTTCCGCTGAGGCGGGTGATCCCGATGTCGGTGGCCTGTTCGAAATCTGGGAGGACGCAGCGACCGGCCCGCTTGACCCACACGAGCACAGGGATCTTGGCAATTCACGCGCCGTGCTCGGCCCGCGCCCGGGCAATGTGCAGGTGCGCTGGTTTGTTGTCGCGCCGCAGCCGGAAGGCGTGCCCAAGGAGGCGCTCGATGCAGCAACGCGCGCCGCGTTCGCAACCGTTGATGGCGATCATCACATCATCGACCAGTCCCGCCATTCTGCGATGCACGAGACACACTCGCTGGACATCATCTGTCTTCTTGATGGGGACGCATCGCTGATTCTCGAAGGTGCCGAAACGCGGATCCGGCCGGGGCAGGTCGTGATCCAGCGCGGTACCAATCACGCCTGGGTCGCGCATGGGCGGCCGGCCCTGTTCCTGGCTGTTCTGATCGACCGCCCGCGTGTGCGCTGACGATGTGATCGGAACCGATCGCCCGATCCTGTTCCTTGATTCGGGTGTCGGGGGCCTCACGGTGCTGCGGGCCGTTCGCCGGTTCCTGCCAGCCGCGCCGCTGGCCTATTGCGCCGACACCGCCGGCTTTCCCTACGGCACCAAGGAAGAGCCTGAAGTCTCCGCGCGGGTGGCGGGGCTGCTTGGACGGCTTGCGGAGCGGCTGGAGCCGCGGTTGATTGTCATCGCCTGCAACACCGCGTCGACCATCGCGCTCTCGTTCGTGCGCGGCGTGCTTGGCAATGTGCCGATCGTCGGCACGGTCCCCGCCATCAAGCCGGCGGCCGAGCGCTCCCGGTCAAGGGTGATTGGCGTGCTCGGCACGCCCGCCACTGTCCGCCAGGCATATGTGGACGACCTGTCGCTGCGCTTTGCGGCCGATTGCCGGGTGTTGCGCCATGGCGCGCCTGCCCTGGTGGATGTCGCCGAGGCGAAACTGCGCGGCCATGCCGTGGACAAGCGCGTGGTCAGGGCCGCCCTCGACGGCCTGCGCATCCAGACCGACGGCCATGCCATGGACACCGTGGTGCTGGCCTGCACCCATTTTCCGCTGCTGCTTCCCGAACTGGAGGAAGCTGCGACGGAGGTGGAAGTCGCCGGCGCGCCCGCCTTTCTTGATGGTTCCGAGGGGATCGCCCGACGCGTGGCCCATCTGCTGCAGCACGTCGTCTGGCCTGACACGCCACCGCCCGGTCGGCTCGTCACCACCGGGCCCGTTGAAGCCCTTGCCATGCTGCGGCCGGCCCTCCACGGCTTCGGGCTTCAGCATGTGGAGGGTCTTTGA
>JBKBXK010000301.1:0-2637 GCA_046314095.1 Thermaurantiacus sp.
TTTCCGGGTCGGTCTTGAGCGTATTGACGCGCAAATCCACCGGCGCCCGGTCCGCCATGGCCGCGCCTTCAAGGGCTGCGTCGTCGCCGAAACCGCGCTCGAAGCTTTCGCTCAGCCATTCGGGGATTTCAGCGCGCGCATGCAGCGGCGCGTCATCGGGGAGCGTAGCCGCCATGCCAGCGTGTTCGGCATCGGTCAGAGGATCGGGCGCGTGCTCATCACCCTCGAAAATCGCGGCGACACTGTCAGCGTTCATCTCCCAGCTGTGGGCCAGCGTGCCGAGCACCAGCGCGCGCGGGCTGTCGGCGCCCATCAGCAGGGTCAGGGAGGCGCGCCGGCGCAACGCGTCCAGCACCAGGCCGGAAATCCACGCCCGGTCGCCAGAGCCCGCATAGCGGTTGGCCTTGCCCCAGTCGCGGAGCGCGTCCTTGACCGGCTGGTGCCGGTTCATGACGGTGTCGAGCACCTCGATGGCAGCGGCTATTCGGCCTGCATCACGCATGGATCTGTCTTCCTGAAAATTAACGCCCGAATTTCGTTCATAGCCCGATCGCAAGTCTGCTACGCAATATGCATGCTTTTCGAACCGCCCTCCGACGCCATCCTTTATGACGCCTTGATCGCACGGGATGCGCGATGGGATGGGCGGGCCTATGTCAGCGTGACCACAACCGGGATATTCTGCCGCCTCACCTGCCCGGCCCGCAAACCCAGGCGGGAGAATTGCCGCTTTTTCGAGAGCGCCGCCGCCTGCTTAGAAGCGAGCTTCCGCCCATGCAAGCGCTGCAAGCCGCTTGAGCACGGCATGGAGCCGCTGGTGGCCCGGCTGGTACAGGCGCTGCAAGCTGACCCGGCGCGCCGCTGGCGCGAGAGCGACCTGATCGCGATGGGCCATGACCCTTCCACCGTGCGCAGGGCTTTCCGGCGGCAGCTAGGAATCACATTTCTTGAGCTCGCCCGCCTGCGCAGGCTGCAGGAGGGGTTCACAAGCCTTGGCGAAGGCGAAAGCGTGATCGGCGCGCAGCTGGCCGCCAGCTACGAGTCTGCAAGTGGATTTCGTACCGCCCTTGCCCGCTTTCTGGGCCTGCCGCCCGGTGCATTCCGGGCCAATGCGTCCTTGCAGGCTGCACCGGTTGAAACGCCGCTGGGTTCCATGATCGCGGTGTGTGACGCTCAGGGGCTGCACCTGCTGGAGTTCATGGACCGCAAGGCTCTGCCCGGCGAAATCCGGCGCCTTGCCGGCACAAACCCGGACGGGCTGGGCTGCGGACGTTCACCGCTCCATGACCGAGTGGAAGAAGAGCTCGCCGCGTATTTCAAAGGCACCAGCGAGCCGTTTGGCATCCCGCTCGTCCTGCACGGAGGCCCGTTCGCACGGGAGGTCTGGCACGCGCTGCAGGACATCCCGCGCGGCGAGACGCGCAGCTATGGCGAGATTGCAAAAGCCATCGGACGCCCGTCTGCCAGCCGTGCCGTCGCGCGCGCTAATGGCCAGAACCAGATTGCGCTGATCATTCCGTGCCACCGGGTCCTTGGCGCGGATGACTCCCTCACCGGCTATGGCGGCGGCCTGCACCGGAAACGCGCCCTTCTGGACCTTGAACGCCTGAAACCGTCTCAACCATCCGGAGCACACACACCATGACGACCCCAGCCAGCATTTTCCGAGGCCTGCACACATCGGCGCAGCCGCTGATCCTGTTCAATGCCTGGGATGCGGGCAGCGCTGCGGCGATAGCTGACAGCGGGGCCCGCGCCATCGCCACCAGCAGCTGGGCGGTCGCGGAAGCCTCCGGTTACCGGGACGGGGAGGAACTCCCGTTTGAGCGCCTCTTGGACTGTACGCACCGCATTGTGGCGTCGGTCAATCTTCCGGTGAGCGTGGATGCCGAAACCGGCTATGGCGCAACTGACGAGGCGGTTGCGGCGAACGTACTGACCCTTGTGCGGGCGGGCGCAGCCGGTATCAATCTGGAGGATCGTCACCCGTCAGGACCAGGCCTTGCGCCGCTGCATGAAGCGGCCAGGCGGATTGCGGCCATCCGCCATGCCATGAAAGAGAACGGGCTCGATGTCTTTATCAACGCGCGATGCGATGTCTTCTTCACCGATAGCCCGGATACTGCCGCCCCTGACACGAGCAGGCTGGCAGAGGCTGCGCAGCGGGCGGACGCCTATCTGGCTGCCGGCGCGGACGGCATATTCCTGCCCGGCCTGGCTGACCCGGCGCTTGTGGCGCAGGCTGCGCGGGCCGTAGCAGCACCGCTCAACGTGATGGTCCGGTCACCAGATGCTATTACGTCACTTCGAGAAGCCGGCGCCCGGCGCATAAGCTTCGGCCCAGCACCATTTATCGCTGCGATGAACGGACTGCGCAGCGCAGCCCGCTCAGCAGTTGACGCCTGATCTGCCTCACCCTCAGTTCGGGCTGGGATAGTTCGGCGCCTCGCGGGTAATGGTCACATCATGCACGTGGCTCTCACGAAGCCCGGCATTGGTGATGCGTACAAAGACCGCGTTCCGCTGGAAGTCCGCAATCGTCTTGGCACCGGTATAGCCCATAGCTGCGCGCAAGCCGCCCACCATCTGGTGCAGGATAGGACCGACCGGGCCAGCGCCAGGTGCCGGGGCAGGAGC
>JBKBXK010000302.1:0-2631 GCA_046314095.1 Thermaurantiacus sp.
TGAAACTGAAAATGGCCGCGTAAGTTCTACGGATGCACCCCATTAAAAAGGGGGAGATTACCACGCCACCGAGCGTCCCACGGATGTTGATCACAACCTCACCGCCTTCGAGTCGCGTCCGTGCGTAGTCGGCCTCGATTGACTCTTGGACTTTTCGGACACCTGCGAGATCAATGAAACCGGGCCTGACATCGCTGCACCGAAGCGTTGGAACGCCGCCAGACTTTGGTTCTCGGCCGAGCTTAATGACGCCGTATGAAATGTCTCGATCGGGGACAAGGATTTGCCGGACCTGAGCCCAAGCCCAGCCCGGAGGGCATTCAAACGGCATTTCCGCCGCATGCTTCGCTGACAAAGCACGCGCCGTCTTTTTCTTCTTGCTGGCTTTCGAATGCAGTTTGTCGAGAAATTCCGACGCCGGTTCGTCGGTCGGGTCCTGGTCCACCAGTTTGCCGCGGACGGCGAGGTTGAGGATGGTCTGGCGGAGGGGTTTGATCTGGTCGGGGCGGGTGGTGAGGGCGGGGAGCGTGGCGAGGGCGAAGCGGGCGTTGGCCAGGAACTCGGCCGGGTCGGCGTCGGGCGCGGTCAGGCGGGCGAGGCTGGCGGCGGTCAGCCGGTCGCGGGTGGCCTCGCGCGCGGTGCGGGCCGCCTCCAGCCGGTCCAGCAGCGCCATCAGTTCGTCCACCTTCTCCACGATCCGCCGCTGTTCGGCGAGGGGTGGGAGGGGGAAAGGCGAGCTCGTGAAATACTCGGTCGGAACACGCTTCTGGCCCGCGGTGCCGGTCATCTTCGGGATTCCGGTTTCGATAAATTGCGGGCTTTTGAGAAACAGGACGATGTAATCGGCCTCAACGAATAGCGGACGAACGACATGCAATTCCGTCGTTCCCGCGCCGATGCCGCCGGCCAGGTTGCGGAACACCGTCGATTTGCCGTTCTCAAAGCACGGCGTGATCTTGGCGAGTCCGACATCGCCCTCAGCGAAGTGGGTATAGCCCTTCTTGATCTCGCCCCAACGGCGCGGCTCGTGTTCGTTCGCGACGCCATATTCGGCGGCGATCATCGGCATTGGGACGAAGGATGCTTCGAGGTTGTCGGGGGCCTCGTTGCGTGGACTGATGAGCCCGAGTTCTGCGATCTGCGTCCAAGCCCATCCGCGTGGCAAGGGAAATGGCCGATCATCGGGTCCCAGCGGTGAAAACGCTCTGGGCTTGCGGATCGCCTTGGCCTTCTCCAGCCGCGCCTTCTCCGCCGCGATCCGCTCCAAGAGTCCCAACGCCGGCTCGTCGCCCGCCTCCTGTGCCACCAACTTCCCCCGCACGGCAAGGTCCAACACGAAGCGGCGCAGACGGGCGACGGCGTCGGGTGCCTCGGCCACCTTGTCGTAGAGGGCGAGCAGGCGGTCGGCGTTCATCGCGCCAGCGCCTCGGACAGGATCGCCTTCATCTGGTCGCGGAGCGCCGCCACCTCGGCTTCGGCGTTCGAAAGATCCTCCAGCAGCGTCTCAGGGTCGCCGTGATCTTCGGCCACCGTGTGGGGGTTCTTGATGTCGAGGTTGTAGCCGCGGGCCTTCACCTCCTCGGCGCTGACCTTCCAGGCGCGCTCGGTCTCCACCCGCCCGTCGCGGCGCGGCCCGCCCCACCAGGCGGCGCAGTCGGCCAGATGCTCCAGCCGGATGGGCCGGGTCATGGAATAGGCCTTCTGCCCCTCGGGCACGCTGTGTTCCCAGAACCAGATGTCCTGCGTCGGCGCGCCCTTTTCGAAGAACAGCAGGTTCGTGCCGATCGAGGCGTAGGGGCGGAAGACCGAGTTCGGCAGGCGCACGATGGTGTGGAGGTTGCATTCCTCCATCAGCGCTTCCTTGAGCCGGGTCTTGACGCCCTCGCCGAAGAGCGAGCCGTCGGGCAGGACAACCGCCGCGCGGCCGCCGGGTTTCAGGAGGCGGATGATCAGGGCAAGGAAGAGGTCGGCGGTCTCGCGCGTGCGGAAGTGCTGGGGGAAGTTCGACCCGATCCCGTCCTCCTCGCGCCCGCCGAAGGGCGGGTTGGTGAGGACAATGTCCACCCGGTCCGACGCGGTGTAGCTGATGTAGGGACGGGCCAGCGTGTTGTCGTGGCGCACGAAGGACGGGTCCTCGATGCCGTGCAGCAGCATATTAGTGACGCAGAGCATGTGGGGGAGTTGTTTCTTTTCGACCGCGCGGAGGGCGCCCTGCATCGTCTCGCGCTGCGCGGGCGTGCGGACGTATTTCTCCTCCATGTGCCGGATGGAACATGTCAGGAAGCCGCCGGTGCCGCAGGCGGGGTCGAACAGCGTCTCGCCCGGATGCGGGTCGATCATCTGGACCATGAAGGAGGTGACGGCGCGCGGCGTATAGTACTCGCCTGCATTGCCCGCCGACTGCAGGTCGTTGAGCAGTTGCTCGTAGAACTCGCCGAAGTGGCGACGTTCGTCGAGGTTGTTGAAATCGACCTGATTGATCCTGTTGACAACCTGTGACCTGCCCCCCGGAAGTTCCCTCGCTGTGATGTAGAGTCTGCCCAACCTGAAGGAGCAGACGACATGAGGAAAAGCCGTTTCACTGAAGCGCAGATTATCGGGATGATCAAAGAGCAAGAGGCGGGTTTGCCG
>JBKBXK010000303.1:0-2602 GCA_046314095.1 Thermaurantiacus sp.
CCGCCACACTTGCCGGCCACGCCCTTCTGCCCGCCTTCACCCTGATCCCGCCGCCGGCCGATGCCCCGCTGGATGCCTGGGTCTCGGGCAAGTTCACCGGCCCCGCGCGCAACCACGTCCCGATGTCGGTCCCGGGCGACACCGGGGGCATGCACGGCCGGCGCAAGACCGGCCATGCCCTGCCCTTCCTCGGCCAGCCGCTCCAGGGCTTCTCCGGCTTCGCGATGGCGCGGCACGCGGATGGCTCGATCTACGCGCTCGTCGACAACGGCTTCGGCAACAAGCGCAACTCGCCCGACGCGCTGCTCTACTTCACGCGCCTCGCGCCCGACTGGCAGCGGGGCACGGTGGAGGTGCGCGAGGTCGTTTGGCTGCGCGACCCGGACAAGAAGGTGCCGTTCCGAATCGTCAACGAGGAAAAAAAGATCACGCGCGGCATCGGCATGGGCCCGATCGGCAAGGCGGATCCCGAGACTGCCGATGCGATCGCCGAACGGCTCGTGGCCCGTGCGCGAGCGCATTTTGCAGAGGGGGCGATCCTTGTCCCGATTGCGCTCCTTGCGGATGGGTTCCCCCTGCTTCGCAGGCGCTTCGGCACGGCCTACACGCTGAAGGCGATGGCAACGCCGCTTCTCGCCTTCGTGCGGCCGAAGAACTACCGCTTCAACGTTTCGGCAAAAGCTGCCTAGCTAGCGGGCTGCCGGGGCAGGCTGGCTTTCCAGCGGCGGCGCCATGCGATCATATCGCGACACACAGGCGGACCCATAGGCATCGACCGTGGTCCGGATGAGCTTGCGGCTGATCCGCTTCGCGAGGTTCGACGTGTCGGCAAGCGGCGCCTTGCGCAGCAGCGGCTTCACCAGACCCTCCTCCCAGCGCCACTTCAGATGCCGGCGGCGGTCCGCCAGATACTTCTGATCCGGGTCCAGCCCCCATTTTTCGGTGATCCGCCGGATGCTACGCTCTTGCCAGTCTGGCGACCAGCGCAGCAGGAAATATGGCCAGTCCTCGGATGTCATCGGCCGCGCCCGGCTCGGGAAGAGGTAGGTGACGAACGAGCGCGGTTCCAGAAGCACGCGGCCGCCAGCCGCCATGACGCCGATACAGAAATCCAGATGCTCCTTGGTCGCGAGGATTTCCTCGTCGAAATAGCCGATGCGTTCGAACAGGTCGCGGCGAACGAGCACGCAATGGAACTCGCAGCATTGCGTTTCGACCGGCTCCTTCGGCGCCTGGTCGATCGCCTGGCCCTGCTGGTGCATCCGGTCGAAAATGATGCGCTTGCCCGGCTCGGTGCCAAGAAAGCCCTCGATGTCGCTGATGATGGTCGCTCCGGCCTGATGGATCTGTGTGTGCAACGGCAGGCCCTGGCAGATCAGCGGCGCAATCACTTCGGCCTGCGTCTCCTGCGCGGTCGTAACCAGCCGCGACAGCCATCCCGGCGAACAGAGAACATCGTTGTCGATGAACACGACGAAATCGGTCGTTGCAGCCTTTGCGCCCAGATTGCGGGCCTGGTTTGGCGAGAGATGGTGGGCGGTGCGGATGACCCGGAACCCTCGGGCCGCCGATTGCGCATCCAGCCACTCGGCCAGCGCCTTCGGGGAATTGCCGTCGACATAGATCAGCTCGAACGGCGTATCCGCCGTCTCGAAGATGCTTTCGAGCGATTCCCGGGCAACGCCCCAACGCTCCCGTGGTGTGACGACCAGAGAGACGACCGGTTGTTCATCCGACTGCGCCATATTCAGCTCCCTGTTGCCGTTGGCTGTGACTGCGCCCGTCGGACAGGCATCTGCCGCCTCGGGGGACCACGTCGCGCCGCATCCCGCCGCGCCACGGCTTCCTTGTACACGGCATCGATGCGCTCTGCCACCGCCGGGATGCCGTAGGCCTGTTCTGCGGCCGCGCGCGCGCGTTGCGTCAGATCCGGCCAGATCTCCGGCGCGTCGAGAAGCCGCGCGACGGCGTTTGCAAGCGCCACCGGATCCCGTTCCGGCACAAGCAGTCCCGTGACCCCGTCCTCGATGAGTTCCGGGATCCCGCCATGCCGGGTGGCAACAATCGGAACGCCGACGAGGGCGGCTTCCTTGATCGTGCCGATGGTTGCATCCATCGCGCCCGTGGAATCGGTGATGCTGGGGCCGAGAAAGATGTCGGCTGCCGCCAGTTCCGACGCCACCTCGGAACTTGGAACGGCGCCCGGCATGTCGACAATGTCGGCTATCCCCAGATCACGGGCCAATGCCTCCAGTCGCGGACGTTCCGGCCCCTCCCCGATCACCCGATAGCGCAGGTCGTGCCGGCCAGAGCGCCGCAGCAGTGCAACTGCTTCGAGCGCATCGGCTAGCCCTTTCTTCTCAACCAGCCGGGCAACGGTGATCAGCCGGGCAGGCCCAGTGCCGAGCGCGCGCGACGGCCGCCAGGGAAAATTGGCAAGATCGACCGGAGAGGGGACGATCGCGATGCGGTCCTCCGGGCAGCCAAGCCCAAGCAGCTCCTGACGGAACGCCTCGCAGGTGGTGATGAACATCTCGGCCGTTTCAAACGTTGGCCGATACACCTCTGGCCCGCGCCGACGGACGAACGGGGCAAGATCATA
>JBKBXK010000304.1:0-2538 GCA_046314095.1 Thermaurantiacus sp.
AGGCCGGCTCGCAGCCCATGCTGTCCGCGTGCGGGCGTTTTGTGATCGTGTTCAACGGTGAGATCTACAATCACATGGACTTGCGCGCGGCGCTCGAAGCCGAGGGCGATGCCCCGGCCTGGCGTGGCCATTCGGACACCGAAACCCTTCTTGAAGCGATTGCCCGGTGGGGGCCGGAGTTTGCGTTGAAGCGGGCGGAGGGGATGTTCGCGCTCGCCTTGTGGGATCGCAGCGCACGGGCGCTGCTGCTGGCCCGCGATCGGCTGGGCGAAAAGCCGCTCTACTATGGGTGGGCAGGCCCGGTGTTCCTGTTCGGCTCCGAGCTCAAGGCCCTGCGGGCACATCCGGAGTTCCACGCCGAGATCGACCGTGGCGCACTCGCCCAGTTTCTGCGGTTCACCTATGTGCCCGCACCGCGCAGCATCTGGAAGGGCATCTTCAAGCTGGAGCCGGGCTGCATCCTGCGGATCGATGCTGCCCGCCCAACGCCGCCCCAGAAAGAGCCGCTGCGGCCAGGCGAAACGGCCGATGGTGTCGCGCTATGGCGCTACTGGTCGCTGGCCGACGTGGTGGAAACAGGCTCGGCCAACCCGCTGCGCGATACGGGCGAGGCGCTCGACCTGCTCGAAAATACGCTATCCGCGGCCGTTCGGCGGCAGATGGTGGCGGACGTGCCGCTCGGCGCCTTCCTTTCGGGAGGGGTCGATTCCTCGGCGATCCTCGCCCTCATGCAGAAGGAGAGCCTTCGCCCGGTGCGCTCCTTCACCGTTGGGTTCGAGAAGGCCGAGTATGACGAGGCGCCCTATGCGCAGGCCGTCGCAAGGCATCTCGGCACGGACCATACGGAGGTTCGCGTTACCGAGGCGGAAACGCGGGGCGTGATCCCCCGACTTCCGCAGCTCTATGACGAGCCATTCGCCGACAGTTCCCAGATTCCCGTGTTTCTGGTCAGCCAGTCGGCGCGTGCGCATGTGACGGTGGCGCTCTCGGGCGATGGCGGCGACGAGCTCTTCGGGGGCTACTACCGCTATTTCCTGCTGCCACAGGTGTGGAACCGGTTCCGGCTGATGCCCTTTCCGCTCCGCCGCGCGGCCGGGCGTATCCTGAAAGCGATCCCGATCACCACGCTCGACGCCATGGGCCCGGTCTTCAACCGGTTCGTCCCCTACACCGGCGGTGTCATCCGGCTGGGAGACAAGATGCATCGGCTGGGCGAGCGACTGGTGCGCGTGCGCAGCGTGGATGACCTCTACTTCGCCCTTCTGTCCGAGTGGGAGGATCCGGCGGCACTGGTCCAGCCGGCGAATGGTCCTCTCGTGGAGCCGGTCGGGCTGCTCCATGATCCACTGCCGCCCACCGGGCTAGAGGACCCGGCTGCACGAATGATGTATCGGGATTCGCTCACCTATCTGCCGGACGACATTCTTTGCAAGGTGGACCGGGCGGCCATGGGCGTAAGCCTCGAAACGCGCATTCCATTCCTCGATCCGCAGGTCGTGGAGCTGGCCTGGCGCCTGCCGATGGACATGCGCATTCGCGGCTCCACCAGCAAATGGGCGCTGCGGCAGATTCTGCTCCGCCATGTGCCGGCGCGGCTGATCGAGCGGCCGAAGGCGGGGTTCGGCATTCCGGTTGGTGATTGGCTGAGGGGTCCGCTGCGGCCCTGGGCGGAAGACCTGATCGCCCCCGAGCGACTGGCGCGGGAGGGGTTCCTGCGCCACGAGCCCATCGGCCAGTCGTGGCGGGAGCACCAGTCCGGCCGTCGTGACTGGACCCCGCGGCTGTGGAGCGTGCTGATGTTCCAGTCCTGGCTCGAGGCCAATCGATGAGCGGCGTGCTTTACCTGACGAGAACAAGCCTGCTCGAGCCGCTGGGGCAGGGCCAAGTGCTCGCCTATCTCAAGCAACTGGCGCGCGATTGGCCGATCGTGCTGCTCACCATCGAACCGCGCAACCTTCCGGAACATGCCGAGTCGGCAGCACTTGCAGAGGAGTGCACGCAAGCTGGCATTCAATGGTGTCCGCAGCCGATACTTGTCTCAGAGCGTCGGCGTGCTCTGGAAGAAACTCTTGCATTATGGCGTGCAGCACGCACGCACGCAAGCCAAGGCCAGATCATGCTGGTCCATGCACGTTCCTATCTGCCGGCGCTGGTTGCGCTCTGGCTGCGCAGGCATTTCGGTTTGCCCTTCATCTTCGACATGCGCGCGCTGTGGCTAGAGGAGCGGATTTCGTCTGGCAGCCTCGCGCGCGGGTCGTTTCTGCACCGGCTGCTTGGGTGGGGAGAGGCAAGCTGTCTTCGCGAGGCGTCCGCCGTCGTTTCACTGACAGGCGCTGCCATTCACCATCTCGAGGCCGCCTACCCCGGTTCGCTTGACGGGCAGCATGTCGAAATCGTCCCGACATGCACCGACCTTGACCGCTTCGTGCCACTGCCAGATCTTCCGGGCGGCCCGCGCATCTTTGGCTGTCTTGGTACCGTGCTCAGCCCTTGGTTCCGAACCGACTGGCTTGGCGCCTTCTTCCGCGAGATTGCTCG